>JBCCEF010000006.1 GCA_039030395.1 Acidobacteriota bacterium | reverse complement strand
CAACCACAAGAGACTTCTCGAACCCATCGGCTACCTGCCGCCTGTCGAACACGAGGCAAACTACTACCGAAAACAGCAACACCAGCCCGTCGCTGCGGGACTCAACTAACTCAGCCTCCGAAAGACCCGGGGCGATTCAGTTGAATAGGCGGCTGATTTCCTGTTGCTCTTGTAATCGACTCGGCAAGAACGAGAAGCGGCCGCGCTTGTCACCTGTGCGAAGACCAGTGGCAGAACGGATTTCGATCCCTGCTTCTGAGAAGACTGCAAACAACTGACCTCCCGCCTCTCGGCTTCGTGGACCCAGTTGCCTGTTTCGCCGGAGATTCTTCACGACGTCGCTGTGTAGAAGCAGTCGCTCCTCGGAAGCGGGCAGCTCGTAAGCAAGCACTATGAGGCTCCGCAGAGCGGACATTTCTCGTCGCGGCGCCAAGTCTCCCGGCTTACGAGCTCACCTTGGCCGGTAGACCCGTTGATTCTCGAAGCGCTCCGACTCCAATGTCCGCCTAATCCTTCAAGTCGGATCGTTGAACCTAGCCAGGCACGATGCTCTGATCTCCCAACCTCGCCAAGGAGCACATCGATGACAGTCGTCACTATCATCGAGACGATCGGTGCAAGATCGGCACTTCCATACGGCTGGAAAAACGCACCGCAGGCCGGCTCGCGCTCAAGTTGCTCGGCCTCCCACTCCGTCGCTGCTTGCTCGAAGTTTCCCTTGTCATCGAAACCACAGGCAAGGCAGCCGCCGACAGGAAGGACAGCCAATGCGTGCCCTGCGCAAGCGTGAGCCTCTGTCCAGCCGAATACGACCGGCGGGAAGTCCAGGTTGCAGCGACACAGTGCGTTCAAGTGAGCTTCCGAGGCCCAAATGCCCGTGGTCGCGAGGACGACATCCGCAGTCGTCAGTGGACTGGCGTCGTCTTGGCTGGTTCGTTCCCACTTCTCGGAATACGCCTCCACGTCGAGAAACGGAAAGCGACCCCGAAGGAAACCAGACACTGCTTCGGCCTTGTTCTTGCCAATGGCTTCCGAGCCGCCCAGGACATGCCTGCACACGTTCTCCCACTGGAGAGGATCGGGGTCTAGGAGAGCTAGTCGGCCAACTCCGGCCTGGGCGAGCAGCTGCGCCGCCGACCCGCCAATCGACCCACAGCCAACCACCGCAACGCTCTTGTCCCGCAACTGCAGGCTGAGCTTTGAGCCTCCCCGCGAAAGTAGCCAACTAGCATCACAGCGAACCACTTCGGCGCGTTTCGCCTTTGAGGCTGCCGTCAAGAAGCGTCTCATCTTCACGTTTGCTGGAGCTCGACCCTTTCTGTAGCCGTCCTCAAGCGGATTCCCCGCCTTGCCGCGGGGCGTTGAGCGCACCGAGGGACTCGGAAGCCAAAGACCGACGAGCACGGGACCGTTCGAGGTGGCGAATCCAATGACAAGGGGTATCCGTTCGGGAGCGGAGTCTAGGGCAGCCTCGAGAATCGCAAGGCCGCCATCATCAGACCGGCCGAGCGCAAGTTTCAGGATATCGGCGTTACTCTTTGGGACATCCCTAGGATCCAGTGGTGCCGTAAGCCAAAGAAGCGCCGCTTCCTTGAACTCTGGCGCGTGACGCTGCCTGCGCCGGAAGTAGTTTTCCACCCACCGACGACCACTACTCTCTTCATCGCACACCAAGACACGGCCTTCTGTTTCCGTGTAGCGGACAAGCCGACTCGGCGGCTCAGGCCTCAGGAGGCTCCAGAAGGCGGACGCGGAGGGGGACAGTTTCAGCCGCCAGTAGTTCTGGAACTCGGCAACGAAGTCGGCGTTGATCTCGCCAGCGAGATTGGCAGCGACCAATCGGCCGGCCTCCCCGAGCAGATGCTCAACTAGTGTGGCAGTGGCGTGAACGACGTGCGTGGCGTGGCCGGGCAGTACGCATACCCTGTTATCCCGCTCAACATGTGGCCAGCAAAGAAGTTTTGATTCACCAGCCAGAAAGATCAGCGGCGGCGAAAAGGGCGTGTCCGCATCGGCGATCAGATCGATAGTGAAACGATTGTCACCGGCTTCGATAAAGGTCGACCAGCCGGTCTCGGCCTCGTACTGACCGTACTTCGGCAGGTCGGTGCGACCGAGCCGCCTACACTTCGGGTCCCTGCCGACGAGAAACGTGTCGATCTCGTTGATGGCTGTACGACGCCAGCCGCCCAAAAGATCCTCATCCAAAACGCCCACCGCCGCGTTTCTCGACTGGCTCTTCCGGGGCCGAACCAGTTCTGGTGAATACCGTCAACGAAGCGGCAAGAGCTTCAAGCGCTTGGTCGAAGTAGTCGGTCCTGAACACCTTCGCCCACGCTCTTAGAGCTGCCTTCTTGGTGCACTCAGGATCATCCAGCACTTCAAGGTGTTCGAGCATCTCACCTAGGCGACCTCGCAACTCGATCATGCTTGCGTCGGCGCTGGTCTTGGTCAAGTCCTCAGCGACGACGGGGTGTCTCACTACAAGGCTGAGGTGGAGGCGGCTGTGGATCGTCCGGATCGTGTCCCGGAAAGCCTGGTCGTCGCGACCCGCTCGTGCCACATAAGTCTCGTTTACCAAGACTGAAAGCACGAAACCACTCGGCATGTTCCAAGAGCTTCGACTTTTACAGAGATACTTCAATTGCCGGACAACTCGCCTCATCTGTCTGCCGTTAGTTTCGTCGGGGCTCTTCGCTTTCACGGCTTGGTTGAACCAGCGAGTAACAGCTTCGGGGTCCGAGATCTTCCACTCCGAACTCGCAAGTTCCGTCGAGGTCTTCCCCGATCCGTCCTCGAACTGACGATAGACCGGCATGTCGACATGGTGACCGGCAGAGTAGTAGATCCGGACACAGTTCTTGCGAACCTCAGGCTGTTGGGAAAAGGCCGGGTCCGTTACGGCATCACAGACCCTCTTCCGTGCCTCCAGTGGGCAGAGATCACCACCCTGTAAACCTTTGAGATCAGCCTTTAGAAAAACTACACCTTCATCTATGTCGTAGTCGTTCTCAGGCTGTTGGTTGATCGTGTACATCGCATGCGATCCCTGGGGCACAAACCGCTCGGGCTTGGGCTTCTCGGCAGCTTTGAGCCCCGCGCGCACGCGTGCTCTATTCGCGTCGCGTTGGCCACGTAACAGGTCCTGTGTTGCCTTCGGCAGACGCACCTTGGCATTGTGGAAGTCGGTGATTTCGCTTGAGCAGTCGAACATGATCGTGGTTCCTTTCGTGAGCGTCGGGAGCTAGACCTACTTCGGTAGCGCCGGCATATCCTGGAAGATTGAGTGGAGAGGGGAGTCTGCCCCTCCAGCGTTCGCCGCGCCGCTGTGCAGTAGGTCGGCATCCCTCTTGCCTAGGGACTCCAGCACCTGAATTGACGAGCGCGAGGCCTGGTCTAGGCCCATAAGGCGAGCCTGTTCAGCCGAAGGCGCGGTCGCCGGGAGCCGTACCACCTCGCACCGTCTCTCGAGATGAGGTAGAAGGAGTCGAACTATGCTCTCGACGCTTTCGGTTTGCACATTAAGTGCTGTCGACAGAGCCATCGTTCCGGCCCTCCAGTCGGCAAGCCCCCAGGACTGCCGCTCGCCGTCGGCGACCTTTCCTGTGGGGACCGGGCTCGTGCCGATGGAAATAATCACAATGTCCTTGTGTGGCGGCGCGGTCGCAAGCGCTTCGATCAACGCCACGAGGGTGGGGTTGTTCGCCCATAAGCCTCCATCCACCAACACGAAGCTGCCGGGAGCGTCAGGATCATCGATGAACGCCGGCGGTAGGTAGATAGGTGCCGCACTCGTCGCCAGGCAGACATCTCGAAGAGTGAAGTTGTTGTCTCGCTGTTTGAGGGGGGCATGGTGCGGCGTCTTGAACACCCGTGCGGCCTGTGCTTCGAAATTCACCGCCGTTATCGCAAGGGCGATTCCTCGGCGGTCATAGACCGCGGCCAACGTCTCCTGCCCAAAAATCGCCTCGAGTGCCGCTCTGAGTCGATCCGCGGGGTTGGCAGGCCTTTTCCAAGCGCGAAGGGCCCACACCGCAAGTCTGCCGGCCGAACTGGGAACGGGATTCGAGAAGACCTTTGGCCCTTCGCTACGGTAGAAGTCGGCGATCTTCTGGGTAGGGATGCCCGCAGCCAAGGCACACGCGAGGAGACCGCCTGTGCTGGTTCCCGCAATGAGGTCGAAACCACGCCCGACGTCGAGGTGATCTACGCCCGCTTCACGGGCGTACCTACAAGCCAAGGTATCCAGGAGTGTTGCGGAGTACAGGCCCCGCATGCCGCCGCCGTCGATCGCCAACACGCGATACTGTCGTGCGCTGTCTTGCGTCATCTTCAAGCGTCCGAGCGAGCGACTACGTCACCGAATGAGCAAAACGGCATCCGAAACCGCCGCGCCTCGAGAATTGTCTTGTCTTGATCTGCCTCTTCAATCGTGAGCAGGCCCGCTTGCAAAGCCCGGAGGTAGATCTCCACCGTACCCAAGATCTTGCCCTCACCTACACGGTCGATCGCCTCGCGACGGAACCTGCCTTTTTCGTCGCTCGCGACCAGCCAGCCGTGTCGCGACGCAAGGACCAAGCACGACGCTTCGCCGCGGCCCAGAAAGACCGTGAGCGCTGCGAACGCCGCAATGTCGTCCGCCTCGGTGAGGCTGACGACCTTGAAGACGCCTGCCTCGATGGACTCTTCCAGGGCTTCTCGATGCTCGCGGCGAGTTACCTCGTCACGGACATGGTCTGGAATTACGAACTCAAGGCCTGCAAGGCGAGCGCAAAAGTCTAGCCGATGAACATGTGCGAGGTTGATCAGCACATTGGCATCGGTCACGACGACCCTGGCTCGCTGCATGGTCATCGCTCCGGAATTCCCTCGGCGATCTGCTCGACAAGGCCAGCTTCTTCGAGGAGTCGCTCGAGCTCTTCTCTGGAAACACCAAGCACCAATACGAGTTCCTCCAGCTTCCCGCGCGAGATCTCCTCACGGCGGAAGGCCTCGAGTGCAAGGCCCAGGAAACGATGCCGGAACCAATTCCGCGCCTCCTCGTGATCGGGTTCCGGCAAACCAAGCGCCTGGGAGAGCTGTCGCCCTCTTCCAGCGTCATCTAAGGTCCGCAGATCATCGAACTCGGCTTCGTTGATCAGGTTCAGGTTACGCAGCCTGTATAGCGCCGCAATGCGACTCACCCCGAAGTGGGCGGCAAGCTGGACAACATCGTAGAGCTGTACTGCCTGGCTGCCAGGCGCCATTCGCCCTTCAACCTTGACGCTATCCGCTTCGTCAAAGACCTCAGACGAGGGACGACTTGGCCTTCCCTTTCCAAGGCTGCTGAGAAACTCCCGCACACCCTCTTCGGGCATAAGGAAGCTTGCGCCGAAAGCGTTGGCGCGAACCTCGATCAGATTGCTGCGTTCCGACGAGCGGCTGATGAGCCCGAAACGATCTCGATCCGCGAGCACATGAGCGTACTCGTGTGCAAAGGAGAAACGCCGGCGGAGAACGTGATGCGAGCGGTTCGCAATCACGAAGAGGCCGTGTTCTTTGTCGTTGAGCGTCAAGCCCGACACGTCGTCTGGAAGATCAACGACCCCGGTGCGTACGCCTTCCGTTTCGAGGAGTTCGGCCAGGTCCGGCAGAGCACCAGCGCCTAGGCCTAGGCGCCGACGTTCCTCCTTAGCCAGTACCTCACCTTGTCGAATCGCTTCCCAGCGAGTGCTCGGGGCCCGCAGCTGGTAACTGGC
Organism: Acidobacteriota bacterium; assembly: GCA_039030395.1. NCBI lineage: Bacteria > Pseudomonadati > Acidobacteriota > Acidobacteriota bacterium. The sequence continues at coordinate 227,718 of JBCCEF010000006.1, read as the reverse complement.
GACCACTCCAGCTGATCGTTCGATTCCGAGCAGCTCCTCTAGGTTGCTGATCTCTCTTCCTATCGCTACGCAGTCTCGAAGTGCATCCGCCACGGATGGCTCCTCCAGCACCGCCGGCTGTGCGCGGAAAAGAGCCGCAAGAGAATCGGTTTCGTCGAATGAGTCCGCTACGAAATCACGAATGTCGCGGCCAAACAGGTGAGCAAACCGGTCCAGCTCAAGGCTGGAGACCGAGCGCTTTCCTCTCTCGATCTGGGCTACAGCCGACCTCGAAACCCCGAGATCCTGAGCCACCTGCTCCTGCGTCAGCCCACATGCTTCCCGCGCGGTTCGAATCCGTCGACTGAGCTCTTTGGGCGTGACCGGCATTCTCAGCACCTCCTCCTTGGATCTGAGGTCGGACGGACAATCCGCCCAAACACGCATATGATAGAAATTCGAACATTCAATGTCAAATTTCGGACTGAGTTGTTAGTTTTTAGTCCAAGAACTACCGCCTCGATCCCAAAGAGGAACTAGCGATAGAGAGGGCGGCGAGCGAGTAAAGCTCGTCGCGGATGACACCGAATCCCGTCCGCTCTGCAACTCAGAACGACTCGACGGAGTGAGTGGCAGCCCTACCGGCAAAGGAAAGAGGATTCGCAGTCATCCAGAATCCAGCACCGCTGGGCTCTGGATGACACCGAAACCCGTACGCGCTACAACTCAGAACGACCGAAGGGAGTGAGGAGTGGTAGCGCGTACGGGATTCGAACCCGTGTTACCGGCGTGAGAGGCCGGCGTCCTAGACCCCTAGACGAACGCGCCACAAGGGACCGAGAAAATAGCAAATCCTCCCTAGAGACGCAAGAACAAAGGGCGAAGTCCACTTCCGGCCACTCCAACCCTCCGATATCCTCTCGGAAAACCCACAACCCACCAGGAGGCCCCATGAGCACCCGAGCCCACATCCACGAAGAAGCCTTCCCGGTCTCCCCCGAGGACCTTTTCGCCCTGCTCATCACCCCCAGCGCCATCCGCGGCTGGTGGGGCGCGGCGCGAGTGCTCGTCGTGCCCGAAGAGGGCGGAGTCTGGGCGGCGGCCTGGGGGGACGACGAAGACGCTCCGGACTACCTCACCACCTCCACCCTCGAAGTCTTCGACCCGCCCCGGAAACTCGTCTTCGGCAACTATCAGTACCGCTCCAAGGACGGCCCGCTGCCCTTCGAGGCGGACTTCGTCACCACCTTCGAAGTCGAGCCCCACGCCGACGGTGCCTCCTTGAGGGTGACCCAAGACGGCTTCCCCGCCGGTCCGGAGGGGGACGATTTCTACGCCGGCTGCGACACCGGTTGGCGGGAGACCTTCGGGGGGATTCGGAGGTTCTTGGGAGAAAGCTAGGTTTTTTCGTCCTACAACGCTCGCAGCAGCGGCAAGACCTGCCGGTCTTTCAGCCGCCCGGCCGCCGTCTTGACTTCGATCAGAGTCGAGAGGTCGAGGACACGAAGTTCGGAGGCCCTCGCTATCTCGCAGTTCGCTTTGGCTGAGGAGATCCTCATACGTGCGACCGTCGTGCAAGTGGCCCAGCAGATCGAATGGGCCCAGGCGGGTGGACAACAGGAGCTGCCCGGCGTTCTTCAGACGGTTCCGGGTAGGCGCCAGATCCCTGCCGGCCGGATCGCATACCCGAGCTTCGAGAGTTTAGAGAAGTGCAGCAAGGCGATCGAGGTTGGGATTCGCCTTCCGGTACACGACGCCCAGGTCGAAAGTGGACATCGGAGCACCGTGAATCACCGCAGCCACACCGCCTACGACGATATGCTCCACCCCTGCCTCGGCCAGGCTATCGAGCAGTGCCGAAAAGTCAGCCACCATCGAGAACTTCGCTCCGCCGTAGACGCGCTGGGGCATTCGCCGCGTTGGAAGCAGCATCGAGGCGCTGACGCAGGGTCAGGCTCTGGAACCATCGGAGCAGAGTGAGATCGACCTCCGATTCGTCCTCCACGCAGGCGGAATCCTCAGCCGCTTGCGGCGCTGAGGACTTAGAAAACTCAACCTCGGCCATGACGAAAAGTATACCGGCCGGCTTTCCGACGCCCGTTTGGTTGCTCGTCTCAACGATGCTCAAGTAGTGCTCGGGGACCAAGCGCGCAGGCGCCGAGCTGTCGCGTTTCGACGGGCCAGCGGCAGAGGCAAGGAATCCAGTCTTCTGAACAGTACTTCCGATCTTGCGTCCTTTCGCCCCCTTTTTCGACTACCCCAGTGGAGACCGGCAATGAAGCCGGACTTCCAGTCGGGAGAGACCGCAATGAAGCGACTTCACGTGATGCTACAAGTCGAAGACCTCGATCACTCCGTCCGGTTCTACTCGACGCTGTTCAGCGCGGAACCGACGGTGCGGGAAGACGACTACGCCAAGTGGATGTTGGACGATCCGCGGGTGAACTTCAGTTTGTCGGACCATGGCGAGCGCAAGGGCGTCGAGCACCTCGGCATCCAGGCGGAGACTCCGGAGGAGTTGGAAGAGCTGCGGGAGCGGATCGGCCGCACGGGGGCGTCCACCCTCGACGAAGGGGAGACCACCTGCTGCTACCACCACTCGGACAAGCTCTGGGTCACCGACGGCCAGGGAGTTTCCTGGGAAGCGTTCTACACTTCCGGTCGGGCGGACAGCTACTCCGCACCGCAAGATGCTGGTCGCGAGGACGGATGTTGCGCCTCGGACTGCTGCGCGCCGGCGGAGGCCGGTGCCGCTTGATTGCGGGCCCGCTCCCCAAGGACGAAAACACCGTGAATCCCAATCCGCAGACTCCGCCCGATGAAGCGAGCTGGCAGCCCTTCGTGGCGGGTCTGCGGAGATTCGTGGCCGGGAGGGTTCCGGCGTTGGATGCCGAGGATGTCGCGCAGGAGGTATTGCTGCGCCTACACCAGCGGGCGCACACCCTGCGCGACACCGCGCGCGCCGAAGCCTGGGTCTACGGCGTCGCCCGGCGGGTGATTGCGGACCACTATCGAGCCCGCAAGGTGCCGCTGAGCGAAGGAGAAGACCTCGAACGCCTGGAGCTTCCTCTGCCCGCCGACGCACCCTCCCTGGCCTCCTTCGAAGGCGATCACAGCGTCCACGAAGAGGTCCTGACCTGGCTGCGCCCGCTGGCCGAGGAACTGCCGGAGAAATACCGCCGCGCATTGGTCCTGGCGGACTTCGAGGGCCGCACCCAACGCGAAGTCGCCGCCGAGCTGGGATTGTCTCTCTCCGGCGCCAAGTCGCGGGTCCAACGCGCCAGATCCATGCTCGGCGATGCCCTCGCCCGCTGCTGCCAGGTGGAAATGGGGCCGGACGGACGAGCGGTCGATTTCCTGCGCCGCGAGTGTGCCTGCTGAGCCGGCCCTTTCGAAGCCTACCCCCCTAGAACCTTCCTCCCCTCTGCCGGAGCTCGCCCGCTCACCGGCACTCCTCAGCCGGAGAGTATTGATTCATTGCAATTCATATAATATTGAGCATAATTATATGTGTTGCACAATTCAGATCGGTCCTATGCCCGATCCAATGATCGAAAGGAGCAAGGATGATGCGACCGGAACGAAAGTGGAGTACGCCCTGGATGGGACTTCTCGTTCTACTCATCGCGGCCACCTCATCACAGGCCACAACCCTCGTTCGCCAAAGCCTTGGAGAACAGATCGACCGCGCGGAGCTGATCTTCGAAGGTTCCGTGGTCCACATCGAAACGGTCGTGACGTCCAAGACCGGATACCCCTTCACCTTGGTGACCTTCGAGGTCGATCGAACCTACAAGGGCGAGCGACCGACGACCGGGCAACTGACGCTACGTTTCACCGGCGGGGATACGGACGACATCTTCGCCTACATTCCCAGCGTTCCGCGCTTCGCGTTGGGCGGACGACACCTGCTGTTTGTCGCCGGCAACACCAAGGCGCTCTGCCCGCTGGTGGGATGGAGCCAGGGCAAGCTGGACTTCCGCCAGCATCCGGAAAGCGGTGCGGCCCTTCTGGTGGATCACGACGGCTGGCCGGTGACCGGGATCGCTGATGACGACTGGATGCGAGCCGATCAGGCGCTTGCCGCCGATGGCTATTGGAAGGTTCACCGATCGGCGGGGATCGTTCTCCTCGGGCAGGAAGGCGTGGAAGTCACCGAAGTGGCACCTCAGAACGCCGCCCGCGCGATCGACCTACCGTTGGCCGACACGGTGCTAGGGGACCTTAGCGCCAGGATTCAGGCGCAACAGAAGCGAGCTTCTTACCGCCAGCCGGTGCCGGTGGTCTCCGCCACGGCTGCCGACGTCCCTCCGACCGTCCTGAACCTCAAGGGAGGTGCTCGATGAACCAGCAACGTCTCATCGTAGGCTGCGCGATCGTCATTCTCACCGTCGTCGGAGCCACCCCGGCCAGCGCCTTCGAGTGGATCGAAGAGTGCCGCAACCGAGTGGTTTGGGATACCAACACCATCAACATGAACGTTTCCGCTGTCGACTTTCCGGTGGGTTCACAACAACGTGCGGCCGTGGAACGAATGCGGACGGCCTGGAACGCTGAATCCCCCGGCACCAACTTCACGATCAACTACACCTTTGTGGCGAACGACAACTTCGTTATCGGCGACGGCGTCAACAACATCGCGATCGCGACCGCGGCAGAGTGGAACGCTCTCGGTCTACCGGCTGACGTCTTGGCGGCAGCCTTCCCTCGGTACTCCCGAAACAACTGCCCGTGGCTATGGGGTGCGGATCCGGACATCATCGAAAAGGACGTCATCTTCAACCCGACACCCGACGGCAATGTTTGGGATTTCCAGATCAACCCGCCGCCGCCGCACCCACAAGGGCCGTTTGTCCTGGCGATCGTGGGTATCCACGAGTTCGGTCACGTGTTTGGCGCCGATCACGAGAATGACGTCATGAGCACACTGGATGAGTTCTACGAAGACGGCGGCGTCATCGGCAACTTCAACGAAATCCAGCCCCACGCCGACGACACCCTCGCGGTGCGCGCCGGCTACGGTACCGCGGGCACCGCCCGAGACCTTGCCGCATCGGCCTTTCAAAGCCGTGCGGGATTTCCGGGGGAATCGCAACCGATTCCGGCTCCGGCCACGGCAGCGCGCAATCAGCCCGTCAACATTCGCTTCACCATCGAGAATCGCGGCACTACCAACCAGAACTCCGTAAGAGTTGAGTTCTTCGCCTCGACCAATCGGTTCATCACCACCGGTGACACGTTCCTCGGCGCGGCCAACTTCTCGCTCAACGCCGGCGCCCTAGGAACCTTCAACGTCGCGATGACCATCCCGGCCACCCTGGCGGCGGGCAACTACCATTTGGGCTGGATCATCGACTCGCCCAATTCCATCGCCGAAGTGGACGAAGGCAACAACGGCGTCGGTTTGGTGGATCAGACGACGGTCACCGCCAACTCGGCCCCGACGGCCTGCTGTACGGCTTCGCCGGTGTTCGGCACCGCACCGCTGAACGCCTCCTTCGACGCATCCTGCTCCAACGACCCGGACGGAGGCGCCCTGACCTACACCTGGGACTTCGATGACGGCGGCACCGGCACCGGTCAGACGACCAGTCATTGGTTCCAGGATCCGGGTCTCTACTTCGTGGAGGTGACCGTCCAGGAGCCCGGCGGCCTGACCGACACGTCAGACTGCGAGGTCGAAGTCACCTGCGAAGACGAGGGGGAGTGCGACGTTTAGACCGGCCGTTCGCCTCGGCCGTCCCTTGGTCCCACGAGTCGAGTCTTGCCATCGGCCGGCCCGTCCGGAACGGCCGACGGCACCCTCTCGGAGCCCGAGAGTAGCGGGAGTGTCCGTCACAATCTTGCAAAAAATCTCAATTTTCAAATAATGAGATATCTTTTGTTCATCAAGTCTCCCGGCCACGGAGACGATTCCGAAAGGAGCAAGGTTGATGCGACGACTTTGGAACTCGGCGCCGCTGGGACTCATCGTCCTGTTGATCTCGGCCACCGCTATTCACGCCACCTCGCTGGTTCGGCAGGATCTAGGAGAACAGATCGACCTCGCCGAGCTGATCTTCGAAGGCTCCGTCGTCAACATCGAGACGGCCCTGACGAAGAAAACCGGCTATCCGTTCACCCTGGTCACCTTCCAAGTGGAGCGAACCTTCAAGGGCGAGCTCCCCGCCAACGGAGAGCTGACCCTGCGCTTTACCGGTGGGGAGACGGACGAGATCTTCGCCTACACTCCGAGCGTTCCGCGCTTTGAGGTCGGCGGACGTCACGTCCTGTTCGTCGCCGGCAACACCAAGGCGCTCTGCCCGCTGGTCGGATGGAGCCAGGGCAAGCTGGACTTCCGCCAGCACCCGGAAACCGGTGCGCCGATCCTGACGGACCACAGCGGCTGGCCGGTGACGGGCATCGAAAACGACCAGTGGGTTCTTGCCGAGCAGGCCATCAACGCCGACGGGTTCTGGAAGGAACCCCGAGTAGGAATTGTCTTGCTCGAGCAGGACGGCGTCGAGATCACCGGTCTACCCGAAAGGAACGCGGTTCGCGCCCTCGATCTGCCGACCGCCGATGCGGTGCTCTCGGGTCTACAAAGCAAGGTCGTCGACCAACAGGGTCGCAGCACCTATCGACAACCCGTTCCGGTGGTCTCCGCTACCGCCCTCGATGAACCCTTCTCCGGGCTCCCCGGCAAAGGAGGTGAGCGATGAGCAAGTCGCGGCTGATCGTCGGTTGCTCAGCTCTCGTCCTCGCCGCCACCGTCGCGGCTCCAACAAGCGCCTTCGAGTGGGTCCAAGAATGTCGGAACCGCGTGGTGTGGGACGGCACCAACCTCAACATGGAAGTATCCGCCGCCGACTTCCCGGTCGGCTCGCCGCAACTGGCGGCTCTGGAGCAGATGCGCACCGCCTGGAATCTGGAATCCCCGGGTTCGCGCTTTCGCTTCAACTACACCTTCGTGGCTAACGACAACGTGGTCGCCGGCGACGGACGCAGCAGCGTGGTCATCGCCACACCGGACCAGTGGAACGACTGGGGACTGAACCAGCCAGGAAACTTCATTCTAGGGTTCGCAAATCCCATCTATTCCAGGAACAACTGTCCTTGGCTGTGGGGAGCGCAACCGCGGATCGTTGAGCAGGACGTACTGTTCAACCCCGCTCCCAACAACGGCTGGGACTTTCGCCCCAATCCTCCGCCCGGAGGAATTTTCGCCCCCACGGTCTTCGCCATCGTCGGCATGCACGAATTCGGTCACGTCTTCGGTGCGGCTCACGAGAACGATGTGATGGGCACGATGGACGCCATCTACCCGGACGGCGGAGTGATCGGAAACTTCAACGAGATCCAGCCCCACGCCGACGACACCCTCGCAGTGCGCGCCGGCTATGGCACTTCGGGTACGTTCCGCGATGTGGCGGCCTCCGCCTATCAGCGCATCGGCGTCGGTAACTCGGCCATCATTCCGGCCCCTGCCACGGCAGCGCGCAACCAGCGCATCGCCATTCCCTTCACCATCGAGAACCGCGGCACCACCAACCAGAACTCGGTGCGGGTGGAATTCTTCTTGTCCACGGACCGCTTCATCACCACCGCGGACCGCCTACTCGGGTCCGCGACCTTCTCGATGAACGCCGGTACTCTCTCGACCCTCAACGTCTTCATGACCATCCCCGCTACCACGCCAGCCGGCCTTTACCACCTGGGGTGGATCGTCGATGCGAACAACGCCATCGGCGAAACGGACGAAGGCAACAACGGGGTGGGTCTGGTCGGCCGGACGAACATCACCGCCAACGCCCAGCCCAACGCCTGCTGCACCGTCACGCCGCAGTTTGGTTCGGCACCGCTGCGGGCGGCGATCAGCGGCGCCTGTTCCAACGATCCGGACGGCGGCGCCCTCACCTACACCTGGAACTTTGGAGACGGCACCACCGGGACCGGCCAATCGGTGAACCACTGGTACACCGAAAGCGGTTCCTACCTCATCCAGTTGACCGTCCGTGAACCCGGAGGCCTCACCGATAACGCCACCTGCTGGGTCGACGTGTTCTGCGAAGGCAACGGACCCTTCGGGGATGAATGTTTTGAGTAGGGAGTAGTTCGGTCGAGTTGGGCGCCCGCCTGCGGGGCTCGAAGGGAGGGCGGCCGAGTCGGTCGTCCGCGGGCGGTGCTCGAACTCGCCGGATCATCACCTCATCGGCCGACGCTGTCTGGGGTTCGACAACGTCGGCCGGTTTGCTTTCTCTTCTCAGCTCAGACACGCTGCGCTCCGCCCGCGGGCGCCCCCTCGACCTCTGTGATGGGGGTGGGGCGGGGGTGGATGACCCTGATTGTCGGCCTTCGGGGGGAGAGGGGTAGAAGTGCTGGGGTAGACTCCTGGACTCGAAATTCTTGGATTTCGTAGGTTCGGAAGGATTGAGGTGGGTGACCAGAAGCCCGTTCGGGCCCTTCGGACTACAAGAATCCGAGCCTTTGATGAAAGGGCACTGCAGATCGACGAGGAAACCTACGGACCCCAGCACCCAAAAATCGCTACCCGACTCAGTAATCTGACGCTGCTCTTCAAAGACACCAACCGACAGCAAGAGGCTGAGCCCCTTGCTGTCCGCGCCGCTGAGATAATGGAGGCAAGTCTCGGTCCGGACCATCCCGACACTCAACTCACGCAGGACAACCTCGCCGCCATCCGCGCCGAACTCGCCCCCGAGGCCTCCGACTAACCCTCACGCATACCGCACCCACCGCCAGATCTCTCGCAGGGTCGGCTTTTTGCCGTGCATGAGGATCCCCACCCGGTAGATGCGGCCGCAGAGCCAGACCATGAAGAAGACGAAGGCGGTGGTGAGGAGGAGGGATAGGGCGATTTCCCACGCCGGGGGCATTTTCACCGCGATGCGCACGGGCATGAGCATGGGGGTGAAGATGGGGATCAAGGAGCTGATGGTCGCCAGGGCGCCGTCCGGATCGTTGATCACCGGCATCACCACCATCACCGGGGCGATGATGAAGGCCATCGGCACGGCGGCGAGCTGTTGGGCTTCCTGCAGGTTGTTGAAGGCGGAGCCAACGGCGGCGTAGATGGAGGAGTAGACGAAGAATCCCAGCAGGAAGAAGAGGGCGAAGAACACCGCCACGACGGGGCTCAGGGTGGGCAGGTTGAAGCCCTCCGGCAGGGTGGCGAGGGCGGTGGCGATGCCCGGAGCGGTGAGCACCGTCATGGTCACCAGCCAGGTGCCGAGCTGGGTGAGGCCGGCCAGACCGATGCCGGTGAGCTTGCCCATCATCAACTCCCGCGGGGTGGCCGAGGAGACGATCACCTCGACGATGCGGGAACTCTTTTCTTCGAGCACGCCGGTCAGCACCTGCTGGCCCCAGATCAGCAGGATCAGGTAGAGCAGGAAGAACATGCCGTAGGCCAGGATGAAGCCGGCGAAGCCGGTTTCCTCGCGGCTGCCCTCGGCGGACACCCGCACCGTTTGGATGTCCACGCCGCGGGACAGTTCGCGGATGCGCTCGGCATCGAGGCCCGCTTCGGTGAGGCGCAGGGAGCGCACTTCCGCCGAGACGGCGCGCTCGATGACACTCTGGGTGAAGAGGTTCGAAACGCTCTCGGCGTGGTACTCGAAGGTGTCCTCTTCGAGGCCCGCTTCGGACACCCAGATCCAGGCGTCGAGGTCGCCGTCGAGCACCCGCTGGTCGAGAGCCGCCACCTGGGCTTGGCGGTCCGCCGCCGGCGCCTCTTCCGCCAGCGAGAGGGTGGCGTTCTGGTCGTCGTCCTGCTGGTCTTGGAGGCGCGAGATCACCCCTTCGGCCACCTGGCCGGTCTCGTCCACGATCACCGCCGTCTGCTGGGAGCGGGTCTTGGAGATGACCAACCCCGGCACGATGAACATCGCCGCCATGAACAGCGGCAGCACGAGGGTGGCGATCCAGAAGCCCTTGGACTTGATGCGGGTGGCGTACTCGCGCTTGGCGAGCACCCAGATCTTCGACGGCCGGGAGCGCTTGGCGCCGGCGTCCGACGGCGGCGGGGTGTTCGGGGTGGAGGAATCAACCGGCATCGCGCACCGCCTTTACGAAGATGTCCGCCAGCTCCGGCTCTTCGTTCCGGAACTCGTGGACGGTGAGGAACTGGACCACCGCCCCTAGCACGTCGGCACCGCTGGCCTCCGGTTCGAGAATCAGCTTGGCCTCGCCGTCGCCGCCGATTACCTGGTCGATGCCCGGCACCTCGGCCAGGCGGTCGAGGTCGCCGGCGGCTTTCAGGCGATAGGTGTTGCCGCCGATCTCGCGCTTGAGCTCCGCCAACGGGCCGGAGAGGATGGTTCGGCCGTGGGAGATCAGGCAGATGTGGTCGCAGAGCTTCTCCGCCTGCTCCATCACGTGGGTCGAGAAGACCACCGTGCGGCCCTCCTGTTTGAATTCCGCCAGCAGGTCCTTGAACAACCCCTGGTTGATCGGGTCGAGGCCAGAGAAGGGCTCGTCGAGAATGACCATCGCCGGTTCGTGGAGCAAGGTGCCAGCGATCTGCACCTTCTGCTGCATGCCCTTGGACAGCTCTTCGACCTTCTTCTTGCCCCACTCGCCCAGCTCCAGGCGATCGAGCCAGCGCTGGCCGCGTTCGAGGCCTTCGGCGTGGCGGATGCCGTTCAGCTCGCCGAGGAAGGCGAGGTGGTCCAGCACCGTCATCTTGCGGTAGAGGCCGCGCTCTTCCGGCAGGTAGCCGATGCGCTCCAGGTCCTTGCGAGTGCGCTGCCGGCCCTCGAAGAGAATCTCGCCCTGGTCCGGCGCGATGATGTCCATGATCATGCGGATGGTGGTGGTCTTGCCGGCACCGTTCGGACCGAGCAGGCCGTAGATCTTGCCCGGCGGCACGGAGAGGGATACGGAATCCACCGCGACCACGTCGCGATAGGCCTTCCGCAATTGGCGCAGCTCCAGGGTGGGGGTCATGAATTCTCCCTCGTAATGGCCCTTCGCCGAGGGCCGACGATCTTCTGGGGTCGAGTCGACGCGCGGCTTTATCCTCCAAGAAGCAGTCCGCGCTGGCGTGACTGTATACGGATCGCGGGATCGAAGGATTCTCGACGGGAAGCACGGCGACGACTGATCGGCGTTGGGCGACGCTGCGCAACCACTCGGCGACCCGCCGCGTATGCCATGTGGTACACCTTACCGGCGCGCTTCTCCCAATACTTCAACCATCGTCCGCCGCCCCCATGAACCCACTCCTCCGCTCCCTCGTTCCGGGCCTTTTCGTGCTGGTTCACCCGGCCGCCCTGTGGGCCGCCCAGGGCAAAGTGACAACGGACCAGGGGGTGGCGGTGGAGGGGGCCCGGGTGAGCCTTGCCGATCAGGCGCAAGCCCTGGCGCGGACGGATCTCCAGGGGCGCTTCGACTTGGGCGAGATCGCAGCCGGCACGGCGCTGGTGGTGCGCCATCCGCGCTTCTCGGAGGCCACCGCCACGGTGCCAGCGGACGACACCGGCTGGACCATCGCCCTCACCCCCAAGCAGAAAGTGTTCGAGGAGATCGTGGTGTCGGTGGGGCGCGGTGGCGGCGCGGCGCTCGAAGCCACCACCGCCGCCGCCACCCGGGTGCGGCCCCTCGACCAGCCGGCGCCGGTGGAAACGCTGACGGCGCTGGTGGAAGGCACCCCCGGCGTGTCCGAGAACGGCCAGGGGGGCATTTTCCAGACCTATTCGATCCGCGGCGTATCGCGCCAGCGGGTGCTCACCCTGGTCGCCGGCGTGCCGATCAATGGCGAACGCCGGGCGGGGGTTTCCGCCTCGTTTCTGGATCCGCTGCTGATGGACTCGGTGGAGGTGGTCCGCGGCCCGGCCTCCAGCTCCTACGGATCTGGGGCGTTGGGCGGCATCGTGCAGGTGTTTCCGCGCACCTTTTCGGCCTTGAGCGTCGATCTCGGCTACTCCACCGTCGGCGACGGCCGCCACCTGCGGGTGGGCTGGGGTTCGACTCCCGGCGCGGGCGGCGAAAGCTGGTCCCTGGGGTTGGCCTACCGCGCCTCGGACGATGGCGAAGCGGCCGACGGCGAACCGCTCTTCAACCGCTTCGAGAGCCTGTCCGCGGCGTGGAGCCTGCGCGGCACGCTGGGAGAAAGCGACCAGCCCTGGAGCCTGTCGGTGATGCCGACCTTCGCCCGGGACATCGGCAAGGCGAGTTCCGAGTTTCCGGAATCGATCACCCTCTATCCGGAAGAGCGGCACCTGCTCGCCCGTTGGTCGATCACCCTGCGAAAAGGGTGGGACCTCTCGGTCTATGCGCATCCCAACGACTTGATCACCGAGTCCCGCGAGGACGGTACGGTGGACACGGTCGAGAATCAGGCTTTCGATCTCGGCGGCTCGGCTCTCCGGGAGTCCACCTGGGGCGAAGCGAGCCTGCGCTGGGGAGTGGACTACGCGGCGCGCCGGGGGGTGACCGCTGAGGAGGCGGGATTCAAGACCCTCGATGACGGCGAGGAGGACGAGCTGTCGTTCTTCGGCTCGGTGCGGACCAACGCCGGCCCCCTGGTGGTGGAAGCCGGCGGCCGGGCGACGGCTTTCCGCCAAACCAACTCCGGCGCCCGTAGCCGGCAAGACGAGGCGGTGAACGCCTTCGTGGGCTCGTCGCTGCCGCTGGCGGCGGGCTTCGAACTGACCGGCACCGCCGGCACCGGCCTACGCTTCCCCAGCCTGACGGAACGATTCTTCACCGGCACCACCGGCCGGGGCCGGGTGATCGGCAATCCGGAACTCGAGCCGGAGCGCTCGGTGAGCGTTGACCTGGGACTCCGCTGGTACGGCAACCGGGCCTTCGCGGCGGCGCATGTCTTTCGCAACGACATTGATGACCTGATCGAACGAATCCGCCTCGATCCGGATACCCGCACCTTCCGCAATCTCACCGGTGGCACCCTGGAAGGCTTCGAGCTGGAAGGGTTCTTCCAGATCAACGAGCGCTGGGGCCTGGCCTGGAGCGGCCACCGCATCGAAGGCGAGGCAGACGACGGCTCACCGCTGGTGGACGTGCCGCCGGACCGGCTTCGCCTGGAGGGCAAACACCAGCGGGGCCGCTGGCAAGGCACGCTGCGCTGGGAGCATCGGGCAGCGGTCGACGACCCGGGTGCAGGCGAGCAGGCCATTCCTTCCGCCGAGCTGGTGACGGCGGCCCTCGCCTATGAGCTGCGCCCGGACTGGAAGCTCCGCCTCTCCGGCAGCAATCTGCTCGACCGGCGCTACTTCCGCTCGGCGGACGACCGGGCGCCGCTGGCCGAGGGCCGGGGATTCTCCCTCGGCTTCTCCTGGTCGCCGGCGGTAGGGCCGACCGCTCCTTAGGGGAACCGCGCCTACCGTTCCTCACCCTTTTCACCGGCAATTTCGATCGCCGGAATCCGCTGGTAGCCGGAATCGCGGACCTTGGCGCGATACGGCTCGACGGTCTCCGCCACCGCCTTCTCCACTCCGGCGAGGGCTTCTTCGACCACCGCTTCTGCCTGCTCCAGGTAGCGCCGCTGCGCCTCCGTGGGCGCGTCCCACGAGCTGCCGACCAGCCACTGCGCATCGCCCAGGATGGACCACGGCACGTCGCCGGCACGGATGCCCTTCGACTCCGGCGGATACCACAGGGTGAGCTCCAGATCCTTCAAGGCCTTCGCCACCTTGCGGCCGTCCTTCGCGGCCTGCTTCTTGCCCTCATCCTCCGGCTCGCCCTTGCGCTCCGCCTTCTTCGCCTCAGCCTCCAGTTCGCCGGCCAACCTCTCGATCGCTCCCCGCGCTTCGCGGATATCCACGATCGCCCGGGTGAGGGATTCCTGTAGCGCGCCGGCCCGCAGGATCATCGCCTCCTTCGCCTGGCGATCCTGCGGTGAGATGTCGAACCGGGGATCCGCCAACACCCGCACCGGCCCGCGGGCCTCGTGGTCGCCGTGCTTCACCACCACCGTGTACTCGCCGGGCAGAATGGACGGGCCGGAGTAGTCTCCCCAGGTCGGTCCGTCGCCGCGCGGTGGCGACTCGAAGGCGTTGCGCCTCAGGTTCCAGGCGACGCGGTTGATGCCGCGGGTGACCTTCGTTTCGAAGGTGCGGACGAGGGAGCCGTCGGCGGCGAGGATCTGCAAGGTGGCTTTCGGTTCCTCGCCGCCCTTCTTCTCTTCGGCTGCGGCGTCGTCCGCGGCCTCCTCTTCGCCAGTGGTTTCTTCTTCCCCCTTGGATGCTTTCTTGCCCTTGCGCTCACCGCGAGGAGCGCGGCCGCGCGGCTCGTCCGTCATTCCCTCGGCCTCGCGGGCCGCGTCGCGCTTGGCCTGCAGGCGTTCGCGCTCGCGCTCGTCGTCCGGCAGCGGCAAGTCGTCGTCCGCCAGGGAGAAAGTGATGAGGGCGCCGTAGGGCCGGTTCTCGCCGCGGAACTCGTTGTCGCCGGCGAAGCGCGACGAGCCCGTCTGCCCCACCCAGTACTGCTGGGCGTCGGGGATGGCGAACAGGTGGATGGGCTTCGCCAGCACTTCCGCCGACAGCTCACGGAGCGGCCGCACGTCGTCCAGGATGTAGGCCGACCGGCCGTGAGTGCCGAGCACCAGGTCGTGCTCGCGCGGCTGCACCACCAGATCCATCACCGACACCGTCGGCACGCCGTGGCGCCAGCGGAAGAAGCTCGCGCCGCCGTCGAGGGAGATCCACAGACCGAATTCCGTCCCCAGGTAGAGGAGGTTCGGCGCCACCGGATCCTGCTCGATGACCAGCGCGTAGCCCTCCACCTCGGAGGTGTCGAGGCGCGCCCAGGTGGCGCCGTAGCCAGAAACCCGGTAGGCGTAGGGCTGCCAGTTCGAGCGCCGATGATCGTCGAACACGATGAAGGCGGTGTCGGCCGCGTGCGGCGAGGCGGCGATGTGCGGTACCCAGGTGTGTTCCGGCACGGCGCTGGCGCCTTCGTCCACCCGGTTCCAGGTCTCGCCACCATCGCGGGTCACGTGAATCCGGCCATCGTCGCTGCCGGCCCACAGCACGCCTCGCTCGTGGGGACTCGCCTCAAGGGCCACCAGGGAGGTGAAGTTCTCGGCGCCGGTGACGTCCGGCGTCAAACCGCCGGCTTCGGCCTGCTTCTGCCACTCGGGGAGATCGGTGGTGAGATCCGGGCTGATCACCTCCCAGGTCTCTCCACGATCCTTCGAGTAGTGCACATACTGGCTGCCGTAATAGACCCCCGCTGGATCGAAGGGATCGAGGGCGATGGCGGCGTTCCAGTTGAAGCGCAACGGCTCGTCCGGGCGCTCCGGCGCCGGTCGGACGGACTTTCGGGCTCCGGTCTCGACGTCCCAGCGCGACAGGTAGCCCTCCTGGCTCATGGCGTAACCCTGGGTGGAATCGTCCGCCATCGGCACCGTGTCGAAGCCGTCGCCGAAACCCACCTCCTGCCAGTGGTGGTTGCGGATGCCGGCGTTCTCCCACACGCTGCTCGGGCCGCGCCAGGAGCCGTTGTCCTGCATGCCGCCGTAGACGTTGTAGGGCACGTCGTTATCCACCCGCAGGTGGTAGAACTGCCCCAGCGGCAGGTTGTTCACGTAGCGCCAGGTCTTGCCGCGGTCACGGCTGATCGCCACGCCGCCGTCATTGCCGTTGATCAACAGATCCGGGTTCTCCGGATCGATCCACATCTCATGATGGTCCGGGTGGACGGAGCGGAAGGGCACCAACACATCGAAGCTCTTGCCGCCATCGTCCGAAACGGAAACCGCCGACCACAGGCTGTAAACGCGATCCTCGTCCGCCGGGTCCACCCGAATGTCAGCGTAATAGAAGGGGCGGTTGCCCACCTGGCGGTCCGTCGTGCGCTCGGCCCAGCTCTTGCCGCCGTCGTCCGAGCGGTAGAGAGCGAGATCGCCGGAGCTTTCGATCAAGGCGTAGGCGACGTTCGGATTCGACGCCGCAAAGGCCAACCCCATGCGGCCGAGGTCGCCCTCCGGCAGGCCGTCCTCGGGGGTGAGGCGCTGCCAGCTCTCACCGCCGTCGCGGCTCAAATAGAGGCCCGAACCGGGGCCGCCGGAGCGAAAAGACCAGGGCCAGCGGCGGTAGTCCCACATCGCCGCCAGCAGCTTGCGCGGGTTCGACGGATCGATCACCAGATCGGCGGCGCCGGTGCGCTCGTCCACGTACAGCACCTTCTCCCAGGTCTCGCCGCCGTCGGTGCTCTTGAACACCCCGCGCTCCGGGTTCTCGCCCCAGGCCCGGCCGAGGGCGGCGACCCACACCGTGTCCGGATCCTCCGGATGGACGATCACCCGGTGGATGCGCTCCGTCGCCTCCAGCCCTTTGAGCGCCCAGGTCTCGCCGCCGTCGTCGGAGCGGTAGATGCCGCCGCCGACGGAGGTGCTGTTGCGGGGATTGCCCTCGCCGGTGCCCACCCACACCCGCTCCGGCGCCGACGGATCGAGAGCCACCGCGCCG
This sequence comes from Acidobacteriota bacterium, assembly GCA_039030395.1. Lineage (NCBI taxonomy): Bacteria > Pseudomonadati > Acidobacteriota > Acidobacteriota bacterium. The sequence continues at coordinate 211,306 of JBCCEF010000006.1, read as the reverse complement.
ATCGAGGCCACCGGCTGATCGTCGAACACCGGTTCCCAGGTGAGCCCGTAGTCCGTCGAACGCCACACACCGCCGGTCGCCGCGCCAACGAAGATCGTCTCGCCACCAGCCGTCGCATCCACCGAAGCCACCCGCCCACTCATCGTCGCCGGCCCGATGGACCGCGCCCGCATCCCGGCCAGGAGATCGGGGTCGATGGCGTCGCTCTGAGTTTTCGAGGCCAGCAGCCCGGTCGAGCAAAAGACTCCGATGAGAAGAGCAACCAACGGGACGACGACGCGAGAGCGGGGCAGGGCTTTCATGGGTTCTCCAAGGAAGTCTCAGGTGTAGGCGCAGAGCCTACCGCAAGGACCTCGGAGCTTGCCGCCCCACCCGCCCCGACCCAAGGTGGGCCGTCGTCGCCGAAGCCCGGTGGCTCGGCCTCGACCAACAGGTCACCACCGCCTCGACCGCATGGCGCAGATCGCCTTGCGCACCTCCCCGGCGTGAAGAAGCGCTTCAACGAACGAAGGAAAGGTTACGCTGGTTTCTCTCGAACCCCAAAAGAGTACTTGCGGAACAACGATTGCCCCAACGAAGTTGGGCTCAGAATGCGATACCCACGAAGACCGCACTTTCCAAGTTGATCTGGCTTTCATCTTTCCCGTGCTGATAGCGGGCCAAGAGATCTGCCCCGGCAAAGAAGTGATCATTCATCCGGGCCTTGAAACCCACCCCCGCGGTTGCACCCCAGCCTTTGGCGTATCGTTTGGTGTCAACCTCAAGATCTGAATAGCCGACACCCAGAAAAGCACCCGCCTCGATTCGACAGGTGCGAAAAAAATTAAAGGCGCCTCGAAGATCTCCAAGCAGTACATCTTGCGTTGCCTCGGAAGCCAGATCCGAAAAAGGTATTTCGTCCTCCGCCGCCAACGCTGCCACCTGGACACCGAAGCGCCCCTTCCAGAACAGATCAAACCTCGCCCCGAGGTCAGTATTTACACCGGATGAGTTCCGATCCTTGAAATAGGATGCGTTTAAGAAAAATATTACAAATCGCTCTAGGTCAGGAGCCTCACCGCTTACGGTTGCGACCTCTTCATGGGAAGTCTCTCCTTCGCAGTTTGGGAGACACAGCTCTACGTCGGCCGAATGATCTTGCAAGCCTAGGCATAACGAATGAAGGGAAATGACAACGATCTCATTATCGTCCGAAGAAGATTGATCCGACGACTGGGCCTCGAAATCGATCCGTCCACCCCGCCAGCCAAACCTTTGTTTGGCCAAATTGATCGTCGTCAGAGAGCGGCTCGCGGTCGAATAGTAGATCTCTCCTCCCTGGTCGCAATCATGCCCAACTTCAAGTCCGACGGTTCTTGTGTTCGGATCGAACGATGCGATCTCCACACGAACTCGGCCGTCCGACCAGCCCGAGCATCCTGGACAACTAGCCCAACTGGTACCGGGCATCCACAAAAAGACCAAAGATCCCAACACCACGGCCGAACCCTTCAGCCTTTTCACTCGACTCACCGAACTGCCCTGCCGGCTCATTGTGCACATGAATCCCTCCTATCAAAAAGATTCGAGAAGTGAGGCCGAACAGCATCAGCCTCACGCCCTCGACGAACGAGCAGCGGGAAACACTCACCCCAAACTAAGATGAGCTCCGTCGTGTACAATACGCGCCGTCAAATCAGTGAGTCTTGAAACAATGGCTGAAGACGGCAGGGAATCCATTGGCGGGATCGTCGCCGATATCCGTATCGGTTTGATTCGGGCTGTCCAGGCCAGATTCTCCTTCCTTCGCCCGGATGAGGTGGAGGACTTCGTTCAGGAAGCTCTGATGCGGATGACGCAGAAGCTCCGAGAAGACGCGGATGAGATTGAGAATCCGTTCGCCTTTGCCAAGAAAACAGCCTGCAATTTGGTGATCGACGAGATTCGACGCCGACAATGCCTAGCGCCGGTGCCGTTGCCCAACTCTACGGGCGATCTTCCACCGTCCCGGGAACACGACCCGGAACGCCATCTCACCCTCAAACAGGCGCATGACGCCATTTACAAGTGCCTCGAACGCCTGAACGAGGCTCGCCGCATCGCTGTATTTCTTCGACTGCGCGAACACAGCGTCAAGGAGATCGGAGCGATGCTGGATTGGCCCAACAAGAAGGTGGAGAACCTGGTACTCCGCGGACGGAGCGACCTTGCGTCCTGTCTACGGAAAAAGGGAGTGCAAGGAGCCTCACGATGAACCCAGCGTCATGGACAGACGAAGAGTTGAGAGAGATGCTTTCGGTGGACGGAGAGACCGACCGGCCGCAGAGCGACTGCCCCGACTCCGACCTGATCTGGCAGGCGGTCGCCCAGGAACTCTCACCAGAAGATACTCGGAAGGTATTGGCTCACGTCTCGCAATGTCCCTTCTGCGCCCGCGCCTGGGGGTTGGCTTCGGACATGGAGTCTCTACCCCGCCCCTCCGAAAGACGCACCGCCGCCTTCATCGGCTACCTTCCGAAGATCGCCGCGGCAGCGGTGGTTCTGGTCGTCATCGGCGTCGGAGCGCTTTTCTTCTTGCCAAAGGATGTCGAGCGGGGAGCCCAGGCCGAACTCACGACTTCGATGACTGCGGACACCGTGCTGTCTGCCAGTGAATTCGAGCTTCGGTGGCAGCACCTGGACGCCGATCGTTTCGACCTGCGGGTGACCTGGATCACCTCCGATCACAGTGGCGAGGTGATCGAGATCGAAAATCTGACGGCTTCGCCTTCCGGCGAGACAACGTTTCGGGTACCCGAGCAAGATCTGGAGGGGGTACCCTCGGGCGCCCGTATTCTCTGGCGGGTAACGGCAAAGAGCGGCGCGCTCGTTCTGGATGAGCAAACTTTCACCGCGCGCTTCGGTTCGACCGCTTCGCCTCCCTAGCGATCTCGCGCTCGCCTTTGCCGCCAGAGAACCACCAAAGCCCCAACGGCCAGAAGGGCGAGAGCGATGGCGAGGATCCATTCCAGATGTCCCGACTCTCTCGGAACGGAGATGCCGCCTGGGAAAGGCACCCAGTCAGCATCTCCGAGAACCCGGAGGGAACCCCAACCGGCGGACGGAGCGCCAGCTCGGATGCGCTCCCGCTGCACCCGTTGGAGCGCTTCCCCGACGCTCAAGCCCTCGCTCAGATGGCGGTAGACCGCGGAGAAAATCAGGGAGGACTCATAGTCCGGTAGATCCCGCTGGCTGGCTACCACCACCCTCGCGCCAGCTTCAAAGAACGACCGGACGAGGCTCATCACCCCTTCACCTCGGACTACCCTTCCATCGGCCGTTCGGCAGGCGGCCAAAACGATCATCGGCGGCAGATTGTCGAGTTCCAAAATGTCAGCGGGCCGGAGGTGTCCGTCTTGCTGGGCATCGCCCGCCGCCAACAGAATCGCTGAGGCTTCCGGGCGACTCGGCAAGGTGCACGCATGGGCGGCAAAATGGATGAGCGAGTGTTCGCTGAGCGGCTCCGCCTTGAGAGCCGCTTCCGATGCGTCGACTCCTATCCACAGGCGGCCCATACCCAGGCTCTTCAACACCTGGCGCCCCTCCTCCCTGGCGTGAAGGAGCGGAGGAAGATCCCGACAATCCGGTCGCCCCCTCAAGCCCTTCAACCCAGGCACTGGATCCGATACGGGAAGCATCGGATCGGCCAGTGCGAGGACGGAGAGTGGCGGCTTCATCTCGACAGGCAGGGTCCGCCACTTCAGCCAAAGGGTGGCCGATGGCTGATAGGAAATGCGAAACCGGTTCACGAGGGACGCGCTCGGGTCAGGGGAAGCTCGCAAGGCTTCGAACGGAATCCGATGCAGCTCTCCATCGAGCACCAGAATCAAGTGTTCAACCGCCGCCGGCAGAGTCGCCAGTGCCTTCGCGAGCAACTGCCCATGAAGCAACTGCAAGACTTCGGGCGCTTCATCCAACCGCTTCAGTCGCACCAGGTCTCCGATTGGCGGCTCGACTTTCAGGCGATCCTCCAACCGGATGGCTCGACTCCCGTCGTGGGTTGAGACGATCACCCAGGAACCTCCGACGGATCGGCCGAAGACGTCTCTCTCGACGGAGAATTGAAACGACAGCATGGCCTCGTGCTCCTCCAACTCGCGCTCTACCGAGGCCAGGGACGCCGGTTCTTGCGGCCTCTCCGAGCGTGATTCGGCCAAGCTGTCGAGCAGCACCCGACCCCGCATCCGCTCGATCACCTGGAAGGCCCGTTCCAGTTCGATTCGATCGGTCTCACTTCGGCCGGCGAGCAACTCGCCGGCGAGCCATAGGTACGGCTCCCAGCGAGCCGCGAGAACACCAACTCTGCCGCTGTCTCCGGACTGAGCGTCGCGCAACTCTTCCAATCGATCCAGAATCTTGAGACCCGCATTCCATCCGCGCTCCCGATGACCCTGTAACCAAAGGACTCGAGCAGCGGCCCGCTCCAAGGTCAGGCGCGGCCAATCATCGTCGAGCCCTTCGACCACTTGCTGCGCTTCGACGATTCGGGACCATGCGTTCGGATCGCCGTCGCGAGCCTCCGAGACCGCAAGAGCGGACAGGCAGTCCACGCGCAATCTCGCCAGGCCGGCGGAGTCCCTCGTCAACTCAAGGCACCGTGCAAAGTGACGACGGCCCTCGTCGCCGCCCCGGAGCTGGCCGAGCAATCGAAGCGACCTGGCTTCCAAAGGAGCAACACCAGCCGCCTGGCTCAACTCCAGGCTTCGCTCCGCGTTCGTGACAGCGGCCTCGCGGACAGCAGACGTCGGGAGGTTGGTGGTGATCGCGAAAAGGGTTTGGAAGAGCGCCGCCGTGGCCCGGCCCTGGGCGCTTCCCGCGGTCTCGGAAGCCGTGACCAGCTCGTCGAGCAACGGCTTCGCCTCATCGTAACGACCGAGTTCATAGGTGGCAGTGAAGGCCTGATTGAGCCAGCGACGCTTGAGATTGATATCCACCGTACCGGAATCGCGCACATAGGCTTCGGAGCGCCGAAGGACGTCCACCGCGCGGTCGAGACTTTTGTCGGCGATCACCAGAAAACGTGCTTCCACGATGTCGACCCAAGCCCGATTTTCTGGCGAGGTTTCCGGTCCCACCAAGGCCTTCATGCGCTCCAACTCTGCCGAGGACTCTGCCGCATCACCAATGTCGAGAAGAAAGGTCGAGCGGCCGCGCCGAGCATCCATTTCGCCATCGAAGTCTCCCCGTCGTTGGAGGAGATCCGCCGCCCGCGAATAGTGTTTGGGCACTCTGGGCGTTCGCGAAGTCCATTCTGTGCTCGCCAGGTAGTAGTACAGCCACGGCTCGTCGGGAAAGCGGCGAATCAAGGCTTCGAACCGCTCGACCACCTCCTCCCGGTTGCCCGGCGTGGCCATCTGCCGGAAACACTTGGCGGACGCCCGTTCGCTCGGCGCTGTATCGAACAGACGCTGGCAATTCTCGAACGCCTCCCGACTCTCAGAAGCCCAAGCGGCCGGCGCCGCGAGAAGGGCAATCACAGGAGCCAAAAGAAAGGTGACCCTCTGAGGACCTCTCACCACCCATATAATACGCATCGCAGTATTTTAACCACACGGTAGCTCCTGTATTGTCAAATGAAAGATCCGCGGTTCGGCAACGCATCCAGCGCCACGCAATCTCCCCTGGTAACCTCCCGCCATGAACAAACCGCTGCCTATGCCTCCGGACTCCACCCCCCGAAACCGCCGCGGACTGATGGTCGCGGGCGCGGTGGTGGTCACCGTGGCGATCTGGCTGCTGCTCGATGCCCTCGGCGTCGGCGTGCCGTCGCTCAAGCGCTTCTGGCCGGCGTTCGTCTTGGTGGGTGGGTTGGCTTCGGTGGTGGATTTCTTGGTGGGTTCGCGGCGACCAGCCTCCCTGGGGCGCGGGGTGGCGGGGATCGGTTTCGCGGTGCTGTTCTTCGCGCTGACCTACGGCCGGCTCTCCTGGCGGCCGCTTCTCGACTGGCTGCCGGGCCTTCCGTTGGTCGCCGGTCTCGCCCTGATCGCCACCTGGCTCGCCGGCCGCGGCCGGCGGGCCTCGCTGATGGCCTCCGGGCTGATCCTCACCGGTGTCGGCGTATCGGGCTTCGCGGCCCGCTTCGACTGGCTGGAGCGGTTGTTGCCTTCGCCCGTCATCTTCTGGGCGGTACTGCTATTGGTGGTGGGCCTGTTCATGATCTGGCGCGCCGTGCGGAGCAACCGCCGCAAGGCCTAACCGGGCTTGGTGCCGCCGGGGATCGGGTACATGCTTCGCCGCGGTGACCGAGCGGTGACCAGTTCCCAGAGGTAGAGGAGCACGCCCAGGCCCGTCAGCGGCAATCCAACGCCGAGAAACACCAGAAACGCCAGCGGATGGGACCAGGCCAAGGTCACCGCTTCCACCAGCAGCCCCAGGACGACGGCGATGCCGGCCAGGCGGAGACGACGGGGGCGCGGGCGGGTGTCGTTCATCGACTACCTCCTGGACTCTCCCATTTCGGCAGGTCGGCGACCTCGAGGACGTCGTGGAACGGCCCGTGGCAATCGAGGCAGGAGGTTTCGCCACTGGTCAGCTCCTCGCGGATCTCGGCGTGGAGCTCCTCCGCCTCGAAACGGCGCGCGCCGCCGTGGCAACTCAGACACTCGCGGTTCTGGTAGGGCTCGTACAGCTCGATGGGCTCGGCCACTTCGCCGAGGTAGTAGACCCAAACGTGCTGGAGGCCCTGCATCTTGGCCTTGAAGCCTCCGAACATCGTGTACTGCGTGTGGCAGGTGAAACAGGCGCGCTCCGGTGGCACCCAGTGATTCTGAAAGTGGGCCGCCGGCACGTAGCTCTCGTCTGCGACCTGCAGGCTCTCACCGTAGGGCTCCATGACGTGGCAAGAGAGACAGAACTCGGTGCTCTTGGCGTGTTCCAGGTGAGCGGAAACCCCAGCCCCGGCCAGAACCAGAGGCAACAGAAAGAGGGCGAAGAAGGCCGCCACCTTGCCGCGCCGGTCGAAGGGTTGGTGGATCCGGCTGGTCACCAACGCCACCACGACCACCCCCAGGGCGATCATCACTCCGATCCACGCGGTGGCAGACACTCTTCCTACTCTTCCGGCGCCGGCGGATCGAGGCTGGTTAGCCAGTCGAGAATGGTCTGCAACTCTTCGTCCGTACCCTTGTATTCGCGCTTGTGTTCCTTGCCGTCTAGTTCTTGCTGCTGGCGCAGGTAAGCCGCCAGGGCGACCGGGTCAACCTCCGGTAGTGGCCCGCCGAGTTCGGGACCGAGCAGCTTCTTGGATTTCGTTTTGGCCGCGATGCCCACGGCCGGTACGCCGTGGCAGAGGTTGCATTTGTGGGCCATGAAGCGTGTCGGGCCCTCGTCCGAATCGTCGGCTCTCACGGCACCGGACATCGACAGGACGATGAGCATCCCCATCGCCGTGAGGAGCGCCACCTTCTTTCTGGGCATTTCTAGAGCCTCCCTAGATCGATCCACGCACAGCGGGTGGAAGGCTGCATCGCCTGCCACCAGCCCCACGGCTCGCCGAACCGCCACATGCTGACCTTCCAGGCGGTGGCGGATCTCTGCTACTCATGCCACGCGGTCGTTCCGGGCTTCCACACCCGATTCACCTCCGACACGGTGTGCACCAACTGTCACTCCACAATCCACGGCTCGAACTTAGATCCAGCGTTCCTCAAGTAGAAGAAGGAGACCATGAACCTTGCGACCCATCGCTGGCTGGTCGGCTTCGCTCTGGCGCTACTCCTGTCGGCACCCGGACCCTTGGTCGCCGACGAAACGGACGACAAGCCCCTCACCGGAGGATTCCGCCTCGGCTACCGGCTGGTAGACGTGAACGGTGCCGAGACCAAGTACCGCGAAGACTTCGACCTTCAGGAAGGCGCCCACCTGTTCGAATTCGACCTCGAGATGGTGCCGACAGACGGCGGCACCCGTAAGGTGCTCGACCGCTTCGAGCTGGGAGCTTCGAATCTCGGCGGCGAGGCCTTCGAAGCCTTTCGCCTCAGCGCCGAAAAGCGTGTTGTCTACGATCTCGACTACCGCCGTACGGAATTCCGCTACTTCTACGAGGACACCATCGTTCCTCACTCGCTGGCGGACCCGCGGCTATCGGACGGCGGCGACTTCCGGGTGGGCTTCAAATACGCCTGGCTGAAGGTCACCCTGATCCTCGAGGAGTCGGTACGGAACTACGAGAACGCGGTGGAGGTTTTCCTGCCCGGGTTCTCCCTGGGGGAAAACACCACCAACAACACCACCCTCGACTTCTTCTTCCTCGACCAGCCCTACGAGTACACCGCACAGCAACACACGGTAAGGGTGAACGCCCGCCCGACGAAGCGCTGGCGAATTCAGGCCTCGGCGGCGGTTCAGAGCCTCGACCTCGACGTCGAGGCGACGGAGGAGTCCCAGGGCATCGCCTTCAACAGCCAACCATTCACCACCGATGTGCGCGGTGCCGGCGAGATTGAACGCGACCTCGACTTCTTCGATATCGATCTCTCCTCCCGCTTGAGCGATCGGGTGGGACTCATCGCCGGTGTCCGGCGCTACGAGCTGGACCAGGAAGGCGAGTTCGAATTCGATGTGGACGGGCGCGGCCTGTGGCAAATCGAGACCACCGGCTTCGAGTTGGGCGCCCAGGCCCATTTGACGCCCGAGTGGACCGTCTCTTGAGGGCTGCGCCTGGAGAGCCGGGACGCCACCTTCGGCCACACCACGGACGGATCGGCGGTGGACTCCGACGAGGAAACCACCGACCAGCAGGGCCTCTTCGCCACCGCCTCGTGGCGTCCAAACAAAGTCTTTCGACTCGAAGCGGATTTCGACGAAGCGTCCTATGACGACCCCTTCACCCTCTCCTCGCCCACCGACCGGCGGCACTACCGCCTCAAGGCGCGGCTGCGCTCGGAGCAAGGCCTTTTCGCTTCGGCGACGCTGCTGGCGCATCGCTTCGAGAACGACGACTCCGGCTGGACGGCGGATCGCGATCAATGGTCGCTGCGGGCGGGGTACCGGCGCGAGGGGATCCAGATCGACGGCGGCTTCACCCGCTTCGAGTCGGATCGCGCGATCGACCAAACGGTCACCACGAGGCCGGGCTTCGGAGGCGGAGTGCAGTTTCTCGTTTCGGTGCTCTACCAATCCGACGCCGACCTGTTCGATCTGCGGGGTCGCTGGCAGGCCCACGAGCGGCTGACCTTCGGCACCCACTTGCGCTGGTGGGACAACGAAGGGAGCTTCGCCAACGAGCGTCAGGACCTCGGCTGCTACGCTGACGTCGCCATCGCCAACGGCTACTCGGCGCGCCTCGCCTATCGCACCATCGACTACCAAGAGTCCGCTCGGTTCGACGACTACGACGCCGAGATCGTAGAGCTGTCGGTGGGATACCGCTGGTAGCGAGAGTTCGAGGCGATCGCTCAAAGGCCGCGGTGTTTCCTGGAGTGAAACGCCGCCGGCAACTCCGCCCGCAAAGGCGGCCCCCTCCTCTCGTGCGTCGACCCGCGACGACAGCACTCTCGCCGCGGGTCTATCAATCGCTCGACCTTCAACTCAGCGAAGCTGAATGGGTCAGTCCGCAGCGAGAGCCTGATTGAAGGACTTCCGCAACAGGCGGCACTTGTCCTGAGGAGGCGGTGAATTGAAGATCACTGAAGCTGTGATCCCATAGGGCAACTTCATCATGCAAGTCCGAGTTCCGGGCGAGCGAACGCCGCCATGCGAGTAGGCCGTACCTCCTCCTTCGACCAAGACTCGACCGTTCCATCCCGCCAGATCGCCATCCATTACTTCTTGATGTTCGGAACTCATCACAGAACGCGAGTACCTGAAGGCATCTGCGTAACGTGTCAGTTCTTGCGCAGACATATGAAGGCCACCCTGACCACCGCAACGTGCTGGAGGCGCCGACCTGAGCACTCCTCGCTCCGACGACTCAACCGACGGATACGAAAGAACCGGCGGAGCGCCCTCCAATGGCCAGCAGCCAACAAAGGGCATACCCTCGGGCGCTATAATCCGTGAGTTAAGATACTCCAGATACCTCTCACCGAAGTTTTCGCTCGTCACTTCTCCCGAAGGTCCATCGACCGCCCTCCATAACATGGGTATCAGCAGCCGCAAGAAGGCGTAGTTCAGATTGCTATAGGAGCGGTCCGCTCCGGGCTCAAGCCCCACTCCTACCAAACTGCGCAATCCATCCCATCGATGGTCAGCATCCCGAACTCCGATTCCCGATGTGTGCGTGAGCAGGTGTTTGAAGGACAAGTCCGAGGGCCCATTGCCGAAACCCGGTCCCCGCTCCCAATCCACTGGAAGCCAGGGACCGACTTTTGAGTCCACGGTCAGACCGTTCTGATCCAGCAGCTGATACAGAGCCACTGCACTGACGGTTTTTGTGACACTGCCTATCGTTGATCGCAACTGTGAGCTCATCGGCACCTCAGGGTCGGGAGATCGCTGAGCAAGACCGATCGATCCAGCAAACGCAAGTTGGCCATGTTGAGAGAACGCATAGGACATTCCAACTACATCTCCAGCAACGAGCGCCTCTAGCTCTTGCGCCATTCGCTTCAAGCTTGGGCCGTCGCGGGTGACATTGGGAGCGGGCCCAAAGGTACCCAGGTATTGGTATCGAGCGTTACCGACATAGGTCACTTCGAGATCGACGAGCACCTGACCTCTCTCAGCCAGCTCCGCCCACTTACGCCGGAAGCTCTGCCATGAAAAGGTACGCCAAAGCGCACGCTGAGGGCCACGGTGCCAAACACCTACATAGTGAATGGTTGAATCTGATCGTCGAGTCACATCCATATCTACCAATTGATATCCATCACGCGTCAAATTTCGCCACTTTGAGACGAACGCACTCCACGAGGAGAATCCAAAGAGGGATTGGTCATTCCCACCTCCGCGCCAGACTCCGAGATAGATAACTTGGCCATTGCGCTCACTCACATCGATATCGGCCAAGCGGAAGCCTCGGCGATTCAGCTCCTGCCATTTTTGGGTGAAAGCGGACCATGAACCGTACCGATAGAGCGCGTAGGGACCTTGTCCGGAACGCCATACACCGTAGTACCAGAATCGACCCCCATGGAAAACCCTCTCGGTGTCGATCAAGCGAAAGCCTTGCTGGCCGAGTTCTCTCCAGCGAGCCACGAAATTGGACCAGTTGTCATAGCGAAGAAGGTAGTAGCCATCGTTACCAGGCTTCCACACTCCCGCATACGTCGATCGACCATCCTCCACCACCACCTCAAGATCCACTAGGCGCAAGCCCGCGCCGTTCATGACACGCCAACGGTGCACGAACTCAGGCCAGGAATCGTGACGATAGGTAGCATGCCGACTAGCCGCTGCCTCTGTGCTGAGGGATTGTTCGTCCTGGGCGGCATGGACGCTGCCCTCCCCTAGTGCTATCTGTACGATCACAAGCAACACAATACGTTTAACCATTGCGACCTCCCAAAGAGAGTCGGCCAATCATTTGCCCTCCCTCGGTCTCGCCGGAAACCTGCGCCTCCACGCCGCGAGCAGCCAGATCCGAGAACAAACCGACGACCCACAGAGCTTTCGCAATACTTTTTGCAAATTTCATATGAATTCTCCTTGAATGTTTCCATCTGAAAAAGACACACCTCTCCTACAATAGGCACCTCCTTTGCCTGCCTACGATGAAATCGATGGGACCGCGTCTCGACCCAGACGCATTGCCTGGCTCTCGGCGGCCAATTCAGACTTGCTGCAGTGAACTAGAAGCGCCAGCCCAAACCAAAGGTTGCATTTAGCTGGATCTGGTCGTCCTCATTCTCATGTTCGTACCGGGCACCGAGGCCTGTCACTACGAACACGCGATGGGATACATCAGCCTCAACGCGTAAGCCTCCCACGGCCCCCAATCCATCCTCATCATCTGAATCAATGAAGCATGGACCCAGGGAAAAATTGGCTCGCGCCTTCCTATGACTTCCGATCTGATAACCCGCTCTCAAGTCAATGACCCTCACCTCTCGGGGATCTTGGACAACGGAGGGTCGATTGCCTCCACCAGAACTCGAACTGGCCACGAACGACTCGACATCTGCAGATTGCTCCTCTGAGGAGGTATCCGGTTCCTCCGTGCGGTTCAGCCCCAGTGACAAGATCCAGTTCCTTGCAAGCCGCAGGTCAACTTCCGCACCCACGCCGCCATCCAACAGACCAGAATTTCCTTTGGCGTACCTCACCTCTCCATAGAGCTTGATTGCATGAAGCTTAGGAGGACCATTGCTTACGGTCACAACTTCTGGTGGTTGAAGTGACGGTCGAGGACTATCTTCAGCCTCGGCCTCAGATGGTAGGACTTGCCCTTTCGGCCTAGCGCGTGTCGCTTCTCCTCGACAGATTTCAAAGCAATCTTCGAACGGTCGGTCGAACCCCTCACAAACCACTTGGAACACTATGTCCCTAAGACCGGAGCTAAGGGGCACTTCTGCAAAATATTCGCCCTGAACCGGCTGAATCGATTCCGCTCCTTCCGGTTCCAAGTGGGACCAATAGTAGACCCCTTTGACGGCGTCCTCGCATTTGGGCACCACCTGGACTCGCGAGACATTCGGATCCTGATCAGGGCCTGTGGGAACAAGCATCAGTTCGAAGTGTTTCGCCGTGTAAGACGAATCTCCGATACATCCCGCACTCAGGCTCAAAGGACTCAGGATTGCTACGGCTAGAGCAAGTCCAGAAGCGCCAAGAAACCATTTGGGCCCCCTGGGCCGAGTTCGACGACACGTACCTCCCATTTCCGTTGTGTGCATTACATCCCTCCAAATTGGATCTATGAGTACAAGGCTCAGCAACAGCCGCTGAGCGTTGTCTCTCCCTAAAGATGATTTGGGACTCGAAAGTACTCACGTAAGTGAGGCCGCAGGAAAGATAGTATTATCGGCACCGCTTGCTGGGTGGATCTTGCAACAAGGGGTAGAGCCGCATGGAAGACCGCTACTACGAAGAGCTCAGAGCGTCGTTGACCCGTGGGGTCAGGGCGCGCTACCCGTCTCTGTGTCCTCAAGATGTAGAGGATGTAGTCCACGAGGCGCTTCTGGCTACGATGAAGGTCCTTGAGCGCAAAGGTTCCGAGGTTCGGAACCCTTCAGCCTATGCATACAAGACGGCTTGTCATCGCGCGGCGGAGCTGCTTCGCAGGAGAAGCCGAGAGTTCCCGCCAACGGACGAGGCCGACTTCGACAACAGCCCAATAGATCAAGGGAACCCTGAGGTGGAAGCACGCTGGAGGGCTTCAAAAGGTCTGATCTATGATTGCTTGCGCTCGATGGACAACCAGGATCGGCGGCGCGCGGTCTGGCTTTTCCTCATGGAGTATCGCGCAAAAGAAGTAGCCAGAATTCACGGCTGGGATCGGCGCCGGGCTGAGAATCTCATTTATCGCGGCAGAAATGACTTGAAACGCTGTCTTGAAAGGAAAGGAGTGGGACGATGAGCTCTTCGCCCTGGACGGACGACGAGCTTCGGGCGATGCTCTTCGAGGCGGAGCCGGATGCACCCTCTCTCTCGGATTGCCCCGATGCTGATTCCATTCGGCGGGCCGCGGCTCTGGAGCTACCCAGGGATGAGATGCGCGGAATCGTGGACCACGCCTCCCAGTGCCCCGCCTGCACCCGAGCCTGGGGGCTCGCTCTAAACCTCGGCGCTCGCTCGAAGGCGGAAGGGATGAGTCTTCAATCTGAAGACAAAGCGGCCGCGGTCAGTATGCCGGTAGGCCCCGGAGATCTCGCCGCCGAACCTGAAACTTCGTTTCCATCCCTTTCTCTGGTGGCAGCCGCTCTGTCGTTCGTTGTTGTAGCGATGCTGCTGATCCCGACGTTCACCAAACCCGACCGGGTGCGAGGACCTTCCGAGCTGACCTCCACTCTCGGAGCGGACTCGGTTCTGACTTCGGACGAAGCGGTACTCCGCTGGCAAGGCATGGATAAGGCCGAGCGCTTTAATCTCCAGGTGAGCTGGACGACGGCGGAAGCGAGCGGCCTGGTGAAGGAGGTGACAGATGTGCCAGCGGCAAAGAGCGGAGAGACGACCTACCGCCTCACCGAGGACGACCTACGGGAGGTGCCGTCCGGAGCCCGCATCTTGTGGCGGGTGGCGGCGAAGAGTGGAGGGGGTCTCGACGAGAAGTTGCTGGGTGAGAAGACCTTCACGGCTCGCTTCGTACGTTCTGGTTCAACACCACCTGAAGCATCGCGTGATCCTCTCATTCCCGTCGGCGAGAGCGGCGGACATACGAAGACCCCATGAGGCTCAAAACGAGAAGGCCGAGGGAGGCGACGGCGACCTGCGGTACATAGGCCGGAAGGCTCGGCGATGGCTCGGGCTCGCGAAGGCCCCATGGGAAGGGAATCCACTCCGCGTCACCCATCACCCGTAGGGATCCCCACACGGAGGCGGGTGCGCCGGCCTGAATGCTTTTCCGCCGTACACGATGGAGGGCCTCCCCCACGCTCGAGCCCTCGCTCAGGTAGCCGTAAAAGGAGTCAACGGCGCGGGAGGTTTCGCGATCGGGAAGGTCGTTCTGGCTGGCCACCACCACCCGCGCCCCCGCTGCGAAGAAGGCGCGGACCAGACTGATGACTCCCTCACCGCGCACCAGCTTGCCGTCGGCGGTTCGGCAGGCCGCCAGAACCACCATTGGGGGAACCCGTTGGAGATCGAGGATGTCCGCCGAAGTCAAACGCCCATCCTCCCTCTCAGCTCCCGGGGTCAGTAGAATCGCGGACTGGTCGGGTTGGTTCGGCAAGGTGCAGGCGTGTGCCGCGAAATGGAGTATAGAGTAGCGGCCGAGGGATTCGGCTTTGAGGGCCGTTTCGGATGCCTCTTCTCCCTGTAGTAGATGCCCGGTTTCTCCCAGGCGCTCCAGGACGTTTCGACCCTCCTCGCGCGCGGCGGCTAACGGCGGAAGGCCTTCGCAGCGCGGGTCTCCGCTCAAGATCGCCGGATCCCGTTCGGACCCTCTCGCTGGCAGCTCGGGGTCCGCGAAGACCAGCACTGGGTTTGTTGCCTCCACGTTCCTCGGTTGGGATTTCCAGCCCAGCCAGAGGCCGGCCGAAGGCTGATACGAGATGCGGAACCGGTTTCCCACGGAGGCCTCCGCTCCAGAAACCGGTCGTAGGATTTCGAATGGAAGGCGATGGAGCACTCCGTCCGGTATCAGGACGAGCTCCTCGACCCCTTCAGGCAAGGCTTCAAGAGCTTCCGCGAGAACAAGGTCATAGAGCCGCATCAACAGCTCCTCAGCCTGGGACGGGTCGCCGAGATCCACCAGGCTTTCGACCAAAGGCTCGAGCTCGAGGCGGTCTGCCAAGGGGATCGCTCGAGTTCCTTCTCGAGTAACCACGAGGACCCAGGAGCCACCGAGCGACTCGCCGAAATGCCCCTGCTCGAGAGAGAGTTGGAACGACAGGAGGGCGGTCTCTTCATCGAGGGTCTCTTCGATCAACGCCAGCGTAGGTTTCCGGTTGGAGGTGTGGGCGTAGAGGTCACCGAGGCGCGCCGCCAACGATTCCTGAAGGGTTTGCGCCCGTTGGCGTTCGACGAGATCGAAGGCCAGCTCCAGGTCCGGCCGGAGAGGCTCGGGGTGCGCGGCGAGGAGCTCTCCGGCGAGCCACAGGTAGGGCTCCCAACGCGCCGCCAGAACCCCCATGCGCCCGGCGGAAGAGTCCTGCGCCAAGCGTAGCTCTTCGATTCCCTCGATGATTTTCAGCCCTTCGGCGCGGCCCGCTTCGACGTCGCCCTCCAGCCAGCGGATCCGAGCCCTTGCGAGCTCGACTCCAAAGGTGGTCCAACCGTCCTCAAACTCCTCCACAAGCCGGTCTGCTTCAGCCAGATGGACCTCGGCCTGCCCCAAGTTTCCAGCTCGGGCCTCCAGTTCGGCAAGGGCCCGGAGGCAATCGGGAAACTGCCTAAAACCTTCCTCCTGATGGACTGGAAGATTCAAGCACTCGTGGAGCAACAAACGGCCGACAGCGGGCTCTTCGAGCTGCCCCAGGAAGGCCAGACTTCGACCGACGAGAGCCATTTGCTCAGACTCCTTCGCCATGCGAAGAGAGCGCTTCGCTTTCTGTCGTGCCGATTCACGATGGGATGGCGTCGGCAGGTGGGCGGCGAGCTCGAATGCAGTTTCGAAGAGCGCCACTCTTGCCTGATGAGACGCTTGACCTCTCTTGGCCAATTCCTTTAGCTCCAGGAGTAGCGCTTCGGCGGCGTCGTAGCGCCCGAGTGAATAGGTAGCGCTGAAAGCTAAATGGAGCCACACTCGTTTGAGCTCATAAGGGGAGCCCTCGGCCTCCAGTGCCTGAGCCTCTGCTTCGCTCAAGAGGGTGAGCGCTGCATCCAGATGGCCTTCGAGCGTCAGGTGATCGGCCTCGACTACCTTGACCCAAGCATGAAGCAAGAGATCTAGAGAGGCTTCAACCTCCTGCTTCATAAGACGGATCTCATTTCCAGCCTTCTCAAGCTCACCTGTCTTGAGCAAGAAACCCGCTCGTCCCCGACGAGCAAGGATCTCGTTCCCGAGCTCGCCCCGCTCGTGAAAAAGCCGGGCAGCCTTGGCATAGCGTTCAGGAACTTGGGGGGAATCCGAACCCCATTCGAGAAATGCGAGATAGAAGTAGAGCCAGGGTTGGTCGGGAAACTCGCCGAGAAGCTGCTCCATGGCTTCGACCTTCTTGGCAGTCAAAGAATTCGCGAAGGCAAAGCACCGAGACGACTTTCGGGCACCCGGCGCATTTCGAAACTGGCTGACGCACCGGGCAAGGCTGGGCGACGCTACGGACCTAGGCCGCGTCTCATCCGCGCAAGCCGTTGGGGAGTGGCAAACTGCAATGGGCAAGATCAGAGAACAGGCGACTACGTTCTGAATCCAAACTCTCCAGTTTTTCGTCATGGTTCGGCGATTCTATTCCTTCGGACTCTCGCTTCTTCGACGGTTCACCAAGATGGGCTCTAGCCGAAGAACCACTCTCCCCCCCAACCTCCACTCATGCCGCCCTCGGAGCGGTGCTGATGAGCCTCGGGCTCACCAGGTTCGTCCACTACTTCGGCTGGCTGGAGCGGCTGTTACCCTCGCCGGTGACCACCTGGGCGGTGTTGCTGCTGGCGGTGGGCGTTCCGCTCATCGTGCGTGTCTTCCGGCGGGGTGGTTCCAGCCGCGGCGAGTCGCGGTAAGCTCTCGGGTGATGCGAGCACTCTACGTTATCCGCGGCCTCCAGGCCGCGACTGGCTCCGACGACATGCAAACTTTCTAGCGAGAAGATCCCTCCTATGACCGGTTCACAACCAGTTCCCGATCACGCAAACTCCCAACCGAATCAGCGCCCGGTGCGCGTCGCCATCACCGGCGCCGCGGGCAATATTGGATACGCCCTCGCCTTCCGCATCGCCGCCGGCGACATGCTCGGACCGGACCAGCCGATCTGCCTGCAGTTGATCGAGATTCCGCCCGCCATGGACGCGCTGCGGGGCGTGGTGATGGAGTTGAACGACTGCGCTTTCCCGCTGCTCCACGAGGTGATCGCCACGGATCACCTCGACGAAGGCTTCGCGAACGCCGACTACGCTCTGCTGGTGGGAGCGCGACCGCGCGGCGCCGGCATGGAACGCAAGGATCTGCTGGGAGCGAACGGCCAGATCTTCGCGCCGCAGGGGCAGTCGCTGAGTGGCCATGCCTCGCAGGACGTGCGGGTGCTGGTGGTCGGCAACCCGGCCAACACCAACGCCCTGATCGCCGCCTCGAACGCGGCCCGCCTGGACCGCCGCCAATTCACCGCCATGACCCGACTGGACCACAATCGGGCGATCAGCCAGCTGGCCGAGAGGACCGGCGCCCACTCGACGGAGATCCGCCGGATGACCATCTGGGGCAACCACTCCGCGACCCAGTTTCCGGACATCGCCAACACCCTGATCCGCGAGGAACCGGCGACGCTCCAGATCGATGGCGACTGGTACACGGAGACGTTCATCCCCACCGTGCAGCAGCGCGGCGCGGCGATCATCAAGGCGCGCGGCGCGTCGTCCGCCGCTTCCGCCGCTTCCGCCGCCATCGATCACATGCGCACCTGGGCTCTCGGCTCACCGGAGGGCGACTGGGTGAGTATGGCCGTACCGTCGGACGGCAGCTACGGTATCGCCGAAGGGGTGGTGTACTCCTTCCCCTGTGTCTGCAAGAACGGGGACTGGGAGATCGTTCAAGACTTGGAACTCGATGCTTTCCAGCGCGGCAAGATGGAGGCGACGGACGCCGAATTGCGTGAAGAGCGCGCCGCGGTGGAAGACCTGTTGACCTAGGCGGTCCGCAGTAAGAACCCGGCGGGCCGCCCAAAGGGAGGAACGACATGGGTGTGATGGACAAGATGGCCCGCTTCCTGCTGGCAGCGATCTTCGTGGTGTTCGGCGTGAACGGCTTCGTGGGTTTCCTACCGCCACCGGAGGCGGCACCGGACGGCGCCCAGTTCTTGGGCCTGATGATCGCTTCCGGCTACCTGGCGGTGGTGAAGGTCTTGGAGATCATCGGCGGTCTCCTGCTGTTGATCGGTCGGCTGCCGCTCGGCTTGACGGTGCTCGGCCCGATCGTCGTCAACATCGTCCTCTTTCACCTGTTCCTCGACCCCGCCAACATCGCCCTCGCCGCCGTGACGTTTCTGCTGTGGGCATTCTTGATGTGGCGGAACTGGTCGGCCTTCAAGCCGATCGTGCAGGGGAAGTAGGAAGAGTCTCGAAGCGAGGGCTGCGGCGTCAGATGACGGCGCGGCCCTCGAGGTCGGCCAGTTCCTCGTCGGTCAGCTTCAACAGGCCGGTCAGCACTTCGCGGGTGTGCGCGCCGATGGTCGGGCCGGGCCATTCGGTGCGGCCCGGGGTGTCTTCAAGCTTTGGCATCATCGCCGGAATTTCGAGCGCCCTGCCGCCCCACTCCACCTTCTCGAAGAGCCCGCGCGCCCGGTAGTGGGGATCTGTCGCCATGTCGGCGACGGAGTAGATCGGGCCAGCCGGCACTTTCGCCACCTCGAGGAGGTGGAGCACCTGCTCACGGGTGAGGGTGCTCGTCCAGGCGGCGATCGCCCGGTCGATTTCTTCTTGGTGCTCGACCCGGCCCTCGTTCGACGCCAAACGCGGATCGTTGCCCAGATCTTCGCGCCCCGCCGCCGCCATCAACCGGCGGTACAGGGACTCGCCGTTGGCGCCGATCACCACCTGCTGACCATCGGCGCAGGGGTAGGTGTTGGAGGGCACGACGCCGGTGATGGTCGAACCGGAGGGCTGGCGCACCTCGCCGAGGCGATCGTACTCCGGCACCACCGCCTCCATCAGGTTGTAGACCGATTCGAAAATCGACACGTCGATGCGCTGACCCCGACCGGCGCCGGTGCGCTCGCGGTGGAGCAGAGCGAGGAGAATCCCCAAAGCCGCATGCAGGCCGCAGAGGGAATCCCCCAGGCTGAGATTGGCGCGCACCGGCGGCTCGCCGGGGTTGCCAGTGACGTAGCGCAGCCCACCGAAGGCCTCGCACACCGAGGCATAGCCGGGCTGGGAGGCGTAGGGGCCCGTCTGCCCGAAACCGGAGACTCGGGCGACGATCAATTTCGGGTTGTCGGCCTCCAGCACCTCCGGCGCCAGGCCCCATTTCTCCAGAGTCCCGGGGCGGAAGTTCTCGATCAACACGTCGCACTCCCCGGCCAGCCGCCGCGCCAGCGCACGGCCCTCTTCCCGCCGCAGGTCCAGGGTGATGCACTTCTTGTTGCGCCCCAGGGTGGACCACCAGAGGGACGTGTCGCCGTCCATCTTCCGAAATCGCCGCACCGGATCTCCCTCCGGCGGCTCGATCTTGATCACCTCTGCTCCGAAGTAGCCGAGGACCGTGCCGGCGAAGGGTCCGGCCATGAGCTGGCCCATTTCGAGCACGCGAAGGTCGTCGAGGGGGCGGGCAGACATAGAGACAGAGGATAGCTCTTAACGGCCCAAAATCAAAATAGAGACAGTCGACATTGCTTATCTGTGGATCTGGCGGTTAAGATAAGTGAACTTGCCCTATTTCGCATTCGGGGTCGCCGAAGAACTCTCTGGAGCGAAGCCATGCTGGATATTCCCAAAGAGAAAGTCCTAGAACGACTACGCCTAGACAACCCCTGGTGGCGAAAACCGCATCAGATTCCGAAGCACTTCGTCGAGGTCCGACCCAGACCCTACATCGAGCGCCTCTTCCCTCTGGTGACTCAGCGAGACATTCGACGCGCGGTCGTCCTGATGGGACCTCGGCGCGTGGGCAAGACCTACCTCGTCCATCACACGATTGGCCGACTGATCGACGAAGGATTCGAGCCTCACAACCTGTGCTACGTCTCGATCGACAACCCTCTATACCTCGGGCTCTCCCTACAGACGTTTCTGGAACTGTTCGCGGAGGCGACCGGCGATGATCCAAGCACCGAAGCTTTTGTCTTCTTCGATGAGATTCAGTATCTCAAGGATTGGGAACAACATCTGAAAACGCTGGTGGACTCCTACCCAACCCTTAGAGTCGTGGTGTCCGGATCCGCCGCCGCTGCCCTTCGATTGAAGAGCCGCGAATCTGGAGCTGGCAGGTTCACGGACTTCTTTCTTCCACCGTTGACCTTCTATGAGTATCTCCAGATCCTCGGTGAGGAGCCTCCCGTCGACGTGGAAATAAAAGACGATATCGGGATCTACACCGCCACGGATCTCGAGGCCTTGAACCGATCCTTCGAGGACTATGTTCAGTTCGGCGGTTACCCTGAGGTCGCCACTTCGACCGAGATCCAGGAGAATCCGAGCCGCTTCATCAAAAGTGACATCATCGACAAAGTGCTGTTGCGCGATCTCCCCTCGCTCTACGGTATCTCCGACGTGCAGGAACTCAACGCCTTGTTCACCTCCCTCGCCTTCAACACCGCAGGAGAGGTTTCCCTCGAGCAGGTCACCCAACGATCCGGCGCTGCCAAAGCGACCATCAAGCGCTACATCGAATACCTACAGGCGGCCTTCATGATCCGCATCGTCCATCGAGTCGACGAGAGTGCACGGACCTTTCAAAGGGTCCGCGCCTTCAAGGTCTATCTCACCAATCCTTCGTTGCGGACCGCCCTCTTCGGCCCAACCCAGGACGAACGTGTCTTCGGTGCTCTAGTCGAAAACGCGATCCTCGCCCAGTGGTTCGCCGCCGAAGGGCTTCATCTGCACTATGCCAGGTGGAAAGACGGAGAAATCGACCTCGTGAACCTTCTCGGCCATCGCGTGGACTGGGCCGTCGAAGTCAAGTGGTCAGACCGTCATCGCCGTAGCCTCGGTCTACTCAAGGGACCACTGGACTTCTGCGCGAAGAACAACGTAAGTACCTTGGTCACCACAAGCCGGACCGCCCAAGGAGCGGAGACCCTCTCGAACATCCGGATCGTCTACTGGCCGGCGGCCCTGTATGCCTACGCCGTCAGCCACTCGCAGATCAGCACAAACGTTCATCAACTGGAAGTGCGATCACCGGAATCACTGTAGAATCTCCGTCCGAGGCACGATGGCTCGTGATCACGACGAAGCCCGCGCCAACGGACACCCCACCGACCCCTCTCCAGCATGGATCACCGCTGCTCTTCGGAAGTAGCGCCCTAACACCTGAGCCTTGCCATGACCGATTCCCACTCACTCCGAGACCAGAGGATCGACGAGGTCGTCGAACTCTATCGCCGCGACTCCGGATCCTTCGACGATGAGGTAGCGCGCTTCCTGCGGCGGTACTACGCCACCGTCGCGCCGTCCGACGTATTGGCGACGGACGTTCCCGACCTGCTCGCCGCCGCCCTTTCTTTGTGGCGTTTTGGCGTTCAGCGGAAGCCCGGCGAGGCGAAGGTGCGGATGTTCAATCCCACCGCCGAGGAAGATGGCTGGCAGGCCCGGCACACGGTGGTGGAGATCGTCAACGACGACATGCCGTTCCTGGTGTCGTCGGTCACCGGCGCCCTCAACCGCAGGGGTCTCACCCTCCACCTGGTCGCCCACCCGACCGTGCGCATCGAGCGCTCCGCCAAGGACGGACACCGCCAGCTTGAGACAGACGATGGGTCCCCGTCCGGCCAACCGGGGTCCGGCCAACCGGGGTCCGGCCAACCGGGGTCCCGCCTCCCGGGGTCTGGCCAACCGGGGTCCGGCCAACCGGAATCGTTCATCCACGTGGAGGTGGACCGCATCGCCGCCGCCGGCCGCCGCGAGAAGATCACCCACCGATTGGCCAGGGTGCTGGCGGACGTGCGCGCCGCCGTCGAGGACTTCGCCGTGATGGGGCAGCGGGTGGACGAAGCGCTCGCCGAGCTGAGCGTCGATCCGCCGGTGATCGAACCGACCAAGGCCGAAGAAACGGTGACCTTTCTCCGCTGGCTCAAGGAACATTTCCTCTTCCTCGGCTACCGTGAGTACGACCTGGTCGAGAACACCGACGGCACCTTCCTGCGGGTCGATCCGGATAGCGGATTGGGGCTCTTGCGCCAGGTTTCCGAGGCTTCCGTCGAGCGCTCCCGGACCCCTCTATCGCCGGAGGCGGCGGAACACGCCAAGGGACCGGAGGCGCTGTTCATCACCAAGACCTACAACCGTTCGACGGTCCATCGCCCGGTGCACATGGACTACATCGGCGTGCGGAGCTACGACGACGAAGGCCGCGTCTATCGCGAACGCCGCTTCATCGGCCTCTTCACCTCGGAAGTCTACGACGGCTCGGTCCAGCGCCTGCCGCTCCTCGGACCCAAGGTGCAGCGGGTGCTCCAACGTGCCGAGTTCGGCGAGGACAGCCACGCCGAGCGGGTACTGCTGCACATCTTCGAGTCGCTGCCGCGGGACGAAGTATTCCAGATGTCCGATGACGAGTTGTACGACCTGAGCCTCGGCATTCTGCATCTTCAGGAGCGCCAGCGCCTGGCGCTCTTCGTGCGGCGCGACCCCTTCGACCGCTTTGTCTCGTGTCTGGTCTACGTCCCCCGGGACCGCTACAACACCGAGCTGCGCGAGACGATGGCGGAGATTCTCAGCGTGGCCTTCAACGGCCGCCTGCGCGCCTTCGACGTGCAGACCAGCGACTCGCCGCTGGCGCGGGTGCTGTTCATCGTGCGCACCCGGAGCGGAAAGATCCCGCCGTTCGACGTGCGGCAACTCCGCGAGCGCCTCGAAGCAGCATCCCTGACCTGGGAAGACCACCTCCAGCGAAGCCTCATCGCGCTCCACGGCGAGGAGGCCGGCCAGGCGATCTACGGCCGCAGCCGCAAAGCCTTCCCGGCCGCCTACCGCGCCCGCTTCGATGCCGCGGCGGCGATTGCCGATCTCGCATCGATCGCCCGGGTGGCGGAAAACGGCGAGCTGCGCCTGAGCGTCTATCGCTCCGCTGAAGATCCGCCCCACAGCATGCGGGTCAAGATCTACTCGAAGGCCCTGCGGTTGCTGTCGGACATCGTGCCGATGTTCGAGAACATGGGCCTCAAGGTGGTTGCCGAGCAACCCTACGAGATTCACCCGAAGGATTCCGCGACCTCCACCTGGCTGCTCGACTTCGAACTGATGCGGGCGGACGGCTCGGCCATCGATCTCGAGACCCAAGGGGAAGGTGACGGCGACGGCGAGCGTTTCCGGGAAGCCTTCACCCGGGTGTGGAACGGCGAGGTGGAAAACGATGGCTTCAACCGCCTAGTGCTGGCCGCCGCCCTCCACTGGCGCGAGGTGGTCATTCTGCGCGCCTACTACAAGTACCTGCGGCAAATTCGCACCGCCTTCAGCCAGGCCTACATGCAGCAAACATTGGTGCGCAACCCGCTGCCGGCGCGGTTGCTGGTGGAGCTCTTCCAGGCCCGCTTCGATCCCGAGCGCCAGGGCGAGGCCAAGGAACGCACCGTCAGACTGCGCGGCGAGTTGCGTCGAGCCCTGGAGGGCGTGCGGGTGCTCGACGAAGATCGCATCCTGCGGCGCTACGTCAACCTGATCCGCTCCACCCTGCGCACTAACTACTTTCAGCCTAGCGCCGCCGGGCAGCCGAAGGAGTATCTGTCGCTCAAGTTCGATTCGCGCTTCGTCAACCGCCTGCCGGAGCCGCGGCCGGCCTACGAGATCTTCGTCTACTCGCCGACCATGGAAGGCGTGCACCTGCGCGGCGGGCGGGTGGCCCGCGGCGGCATCCGCTGGTCCGACCGCATCGAAGACTTTCGCACCGAGATCCTCGGGCTGGTGAAGGCGCAGCGGGTGAAGAACGCGGTGATCGTGCCGGAGGGGGCCAAGGGCGGCTTCGTGGTGAAGGCGCCGGACGGGCGCAGCCCCAGTCCCGAAGAAGGGGTGGAGGCCTACCGCAACCTGGTGCGCGGCATGCTCGACATCACCGACAGTCTCGACGGCGGCGAAGTGATCCCGCCACCGCGGGTCGCCCGACACGACGGTGACGACCCCTACCTGGTGGTGGCCGCCGACAAAGGTACGGCGCGCTTTTCGGACATCGCCAACGCCCTCTCCCTGGACTACCGTTTCTGGCTCGGCGACGCCTTCGCCTCCGGCGGCTCCGCCGGCTACGACCACAAGGCCATGGGCATCACCGCCCGCGGCGCCTGGGAATCCGTCAAGCGGCACTTCCGGGAGATGGGCAGAGACATCCAAGACGAGGACTTCACCGCCGTCGGCGTCGGCGACATGGCCGGCGACGTGTTCGGCAACGGCATGCTGCTGTCTCCCCACACGCGGCTGGTGGCGGCCTTCAACCACCTGCACATCTTCGTCGACCCGAACCCCGATGCGGCCGCTTCCTTTGCCGAGCGCAAGCGCCTATTCGAGCTGCCGCGCTCCGCCTGGACGGACTACGACGTGACGGTTCTCTCGCCCGGGGGCCGCATCTTCGAGCGTTCCGAAAAGTCCCTGGAGCTGACCCCGGAGATCCAAGAGCGCCTCGCCGTGGCGCGCGCCGCCCTCGCCCCGGACGACCTGATCCGGGCGATTCTCAAGGCCCCCGTCGACCTGCTTTGGTTCGGCGGCATCGGCACCTTCGTCAAAGCCCACTCGGAGAATCACCTGGCCGCCGACGACCGCCACAACGATGCACTGCGGGTGGACGCTCCGGAGGTGCGAGCCCAGGTGGTGGGGGAAGGGGCCAACCTCGGCGTCACCCAGCGGGGGCGGATCGAGCTGGCGGCGGCCGGGGTGCGCCTCAACACCGACGCCATCGACAACTCCGCCGGCGTCGACACCTCGGATCACGAGGTCAACATCAAGATTCTGCTCGCCGACGTCGTCGCCCGCGGCGATCTCGACGTCGCGGGCCGCAACGCCCTGCTGGCGGAGATGACCGACGAAGTGGCCCGCCTGGTGCTCACCCACAACTACTTGCAAACCCAAGCGATCAGCGTCGAGGAGGCGCAGGGCGTGCAGGGCCTCGATGCCCAGGCCCAGACCCTGCGGGCGCTCGAGAGCAAGGCGGGCCTCGATCGCGAACAGGAAAAGCTGCCGACGGACGAGGAGATCGAACAGCGCCGCGACCTGGAGCGCGGATTCACCCGACCGGAACTCTCGGTCCTCCTGGCCTACGCCAAGATCGCCGTCTACCGGGCGATCCTGCCCTCCAGCCTGCCGGACGACCCGGAGCTGCAGCACGACCTGATCCGGTACTTCCCGCGTCCCCTGGCGGAACGCTTCTCGGACGACATCCGGCAGCACCGGCTGCGCCGCGAGATCATCGCCACCCATCTCGCCAGCAGTGTCGTCAACCGCGTCGGGCCGACCTTCGTCAGCCGGATCGGCGAGGAAACCGGCGCGTCGGCAGTGGACATCACCCGCGCCTTTGTCGTCGCCCGCGACTCCTTCGGGTTGCGGCAACTTTGGGCAGAGGTCGAGGCTTTGGACCTGGAGGTGCCGGCCGCTCTCCAGGTGGAATTGATGCAGGCCATCGCCCGCCTGATCGAGCGCACCAGCCTGTGGCTGCTGCGGCACAACGGCGGCAACCTGAAGAATCTCTCGGAGCGCATTGCCGAGCTCCGCCCGGCGGCCACGGCGGTGCTCGACGCGGCGATCGGAGCGACGAAACTGCTGCCGCCGGATCAGCGGAGCGCCGCCCGCCAGCGCGCCGCTGACCTGATGAAGCGCAGCGTACCGGCGAGCCTGGCGAAACGCTTCGCCTGCATCGACCTGCTCGGCGCTGTTTGCGACCTGGTGGCGGTGGCGCGGGAAGCCGGCGTCGATGTGGTCGCCACGGCGAAGGTCTACCTGGAGCTGGAGGTCCGTTTCCGCCTTGCCACCCTACGCCGCCGGGCGGCGGAACTCGGAGAAGAGAACGCCGATCTCAAAGCCGCCGCGGACACCCTGATCCAGGATCTCTACGGTCTGCAGGGAAGGCTCACCCGCCGGGTGTTGATCGAGACCTCGGGAGCGGAGGGCGACTCTCCGGTGAGCGCCTGGCTAGAGGACCACAAAGCGCTGGCCGAGCGGGCCGAAGGGCACACCCTGCGGCTCGCCGGCGAGCCCACCACCGAACTGCCCGACCTGATCGTCACCACCCACCACCTCCGCCGCCTCGCCTTTTAGGCTCGGAACTCGATGTCAGATAGCTAGGCGGAGAGCCGCGAGAAGCTTTCCGCCGGCCTCGTCCTCGCTCCGTCCGTAGGCCAGCAGACCGTCCTCGTGGCCGGCCAGCACGATCACGCCGGCCGGCCAGGGAGCCTCCAGCTCTCGCAGCGCCAGAGCGAGTTCCGGAGTACCGTTGGCGGCGGAGGGTAGCGTGGCCGGCCAGCCCTCGGCGAGGGCATAGTTCCAGAGCGGCGGTGAATGGATGTGGAAAACCGCCCGCACCTCCGGCGAACGGTCATAGAGGGCGGCGTGCGACAGGCTTTCGCTCGAAGGCAACCCTTCGCCCACGCTGACCAGGGAATGGCCGCCCAGCTTCCAGGCCGCCACCCGGCTCCAGTGTTCGGCCGTCAGATCGGGCAGGCCGGAGGTCTGCGAAGCGGTGATCAGAAACGCTCGCTCGCCGGGCGGTGCCTGCCAGGGAGGCAGGCGCCGGCTGAGATTGCCGTAGCCGAGACCTTCATAGCGGTGGGCGGCCTGTCCTAGGAGCTTTCGCCGGCGCAGAATCCTACGCCAGACGAGCAGTCGGCCGCCGTGCGACAGATCCTCATCGGCCAGCCGCTGCCGGCGGTGATCCAGCTCGAACCCGATGACCCCTTCGCGGTGTGCCACGGCGGAAAGTCTACCGGTTGAGGCCGGGGGCTCTACTCCGGCTCCGGGTCGCCGCGGTCGATGCCGCGGTGCATAAAGCGCATCAGCCGGTGGAAACCCCGCAGCATCTCCGTGAAAGCCTGCTCTTGCTCCGGCGGCAGGGTGCGGTCGACGTTGAGGATGCGGTAGATGTCGAGGGCCGGCTCATTCCGTCCGCCACCCAGGGTGCTCGCCCGGCGGGTCCAGCCACCGAGCGGGGTGTTTTCGGTGATGACGAGAATCGCTTCGTGGAGATCCGACAGATCGACGGACAGCGCTTCCATGATCTTCTCTAGGGTTTCGAGAGACGGCCGCTGCTTGCCGGTCTCGTAGGCCGAGAGCATCGCCTTGGTGATTCCCGCCAGCTCCGCCACCTGGTACTGCCGCTTGTCCTGCTTGGCGCGCAGCCAGCGAAGAGCCTTACCGAGTCCGTCGAAAACAGGCATGCACGCAATCTACTTGCTTACTGCCTTCGTGGCAAGATAAACCCTTTGGGGTCAGATACTTACACTTTCGTCAAATATTTCCCCTGGGAGTAACAAGGTCGCGCCTCGTCGCGACAAAGGGAGCCCTCGGTACTCCACCGTCGCGCACAATTTTCGACAAGACGAATGCGACGAGGATTATCCGGAGGCGCGAAAAACCGTCCTGCGGGTGATCGGCGGGGCGTTTTGGGGGTGACGAGCACAAGTTTCCTCAGAGCTGCGCTGGCGATCTGCTACCCGAGCAGACCGCAACCGAGCCCGAAGGGCGAGGCGGCGGCAGAGCCGCCGGGGTGGGGCGGCCCGCGAAGGGGTGAGACGCCAAGAAGGACACTGATTGGCGGTGAGGGGGCGGTCCCGCACGCGGACGCCCAGCCCTCCTAGGAAGGAAGTCGGCCGGACTTGACGGCGGTCTCGTACATGTAGCGGGAAATCTGGCGAAAGCCGTGGATCATGTCGGCGAATCCCTCTTCGAGTTCCGCCGGGAGTGCCTCCTCGATACCGAGGAAGGCCTTGACGTCGATCTCCTCGCGGGTGAATCCGCGGCCGCTGACGTAACCGAAGCGCTGGTTGCGCATCGGCCGGTCGTTGACCACGTCGAGGGCATCATCGAACTTGCCGAGGTAGAGATCCAGCGCATCGATGATCTTGCCGAGGCTGTCGAGGGAGGGCTTTTTCTCACCGGTCTCATAGTTGCTGAGCATGGCGCTCGTGATGCCGGCGGCCAGGGCCAACTCCTTCTGACTCTTGCCGTTCTTCTCGCGGATGAGCCGCAGGGCCTTGCCGATATTCTCGAAGCGCGTCATGGCGTTGAATCTAGCCCTAATCGTCGCCGGACGCAACCATAACTCCCCTGATTCCAGACGTTTACCCGCAACCGCAGAGATTCATTCAAGAATAATAATTATTTTATTGGGATGAAATTATTCGCAAAAAATGAACTTTCCGAAAAAAAATTATCGAAAGACGAAATGATGGATTGGCGGAACAAAGAGATAACCGGAGGAGCCCAAGATGCGTCAATCCGTAAACTCTTTCCCCTCGGCGGGAGGGCCTCACGGAGAGTTTCTATGAGACCTTAGAGCGCTTCTGCGAGACGATCCGCCAGCGGCTGCGGAATGGCCACCGGGCGGATCCCCGCCGGATCGTCGAGCACACAGCAAACGGAGGAGATGCGGCCCTCCGCGACCCTCCGTTCGCCCACCCAAAAGGTCGCCTCGTAGGTCATCGAGCTGTGCCCCTTGCGGGCCACCCGCAGGCGGATTTCGACCTCATCGCCATAGCGCAGGGGGCTCATATACTTGCAGTGCGCCTCCACCCGCGGCCAGCCGATAGCGTGGCCCTGGTGGCGGGTGTGGACGAGGGTGCCGAGGGCGCGCAGCAGCTCGTGCTCAGCGGTCTCCATGAAGACGAAGAAGCGCGAGAAGTGGACGATGCCGCCAAGATCCGTGTCGGCGAACTCGACCCGCCGGCGCACGTCGATGCCGGAGACCGGGCCCTCGGAGGGAATCGGGCCGGCCTCGACGGGCAACGGTGGGGAAGGAGAGGTCTCGGTCATGGCCGCCAGTATAGATGGACGCGCAGAATCTCTAGCACCAACACCAGAGTTGCCAGGCGCGGAGCACGAGCGAGCCCAAAAGGCGAGCCGGCGAAGCCGACTCGGGGGCGCCCTGCCGGGGGTGAGCCCCGAAAAGTCGCACTTTTTCGGGGCTAGGGGGCTGGAACAGCCCCCTAGAATCGGGCCGCCCTAGACCGCGGCCGCCGTTCGACTCTGCTGGACGCTGCGGTACACCGCCAGGGTTTCTTCGGCCATCGCCGCGGCGTGGAAACGGCGCTGGATCATGTCCCGGCCGCGGCGGCCGAGTTCGGCTCGCAAACTGTGGTTCTCCACCAAGCGCCGCAGGCCGTGGACCAGGTCGTCGATGGATCCAGGATCCGTCAACACCCCACCGCCGGTGGCCTGCACCATCTCCGGGAAGGCACCGTGGCGCGGCTGCACCACCGGCACACCGTGGGCCAGGGCTTCGAGCACATACAGGCCCTTGGCTTCGCGGTAGTCCGTCGGCACGCTGAGAATATCGAGGCCGGAGAGGAAGTCGAGCTTGCCCTGGCGGTCCACCTCGCCGTGGAAGGTCACCCGGTCCGCCAGGCCCCATTCCTCCACCCGTCGCTCCAGGCCGGCAACGAATTCTCGGTCCCGCGGGCCGACATAGCCGGCGATCGCCAGGCGGGGGCTCATGGCGGTCTCCGACGCGAGCCGCCGAAAGGCCTCGACCAGGTGATGCAGCCCCTTCTCGGGACACTGGCGCGCCAGAAAGCCAATGGTCGGCGAATCTCCCGGTGCATGCGTCGCCGCCGGCCCGACATCGCTCAACCGCACCCCGAGGGGCACAACGAACAGATTCTTCGGCGGGATCCCCAGGCGCTCCTTGGTCTCTTCGGCGTAGTACCGGCTGCTGGCGATGAAGGCCTCGACGTCGCCCGCCCGGCGGCGCAGTTCTTCGACCACCCGGCCGCGGGACGGCTCCGGCAAGTAGTCCAGAAAAAGATCTTCGCCGGTGAGGCCACAGACCACCGGTGCGCCGAGGGCTTGGTGAATGGCCGGCGCCATCCCCAAGAGCATGGCGTTGGTGAGCTGCACCAGATCCGGCTGGAAGTCTTCGAGCCAGGCGATCAACTTTTCGAGCTCCTTGGCCTGGTGACCTTCCTCCCCGCGCAGGACCGAAAGGGTCAAGTCACCCAGCTCGCCGGCGTCCGTCGAGGCGCCCAGCTTGGAAACCTGTTCGAGGAGCGCCGGCCGGTCGAGCAGGCGGTCGAAGAACGCTGGAGTGTGGCGGAAGAGAGCCGACTTCTGCTGCAGGTAGACGTTGACGGCGCCGTAGAACACCCGATTTTCGCTGACGTTTTCCTCATCCGTCCGCATCGGGGTATAGATCGGCACCAGGGCCACCTCGTGGCCCATTTCGATCAGTGCCGCCGCCAAGGTGTTGTCGTGCAGACAGGTGCCGCAGTACATGCCCGCGGCGCCGGCAGCGATGTAGGCGATCCTCATGCCGGGCTGGGAGGAGCGGAAGCCCGGGCCGATTTCGCCACCGGGGCGCCGGCGCCGCGGCCCTGGAAGGCGTCGAGGGCGGTGATCAGGTGATCCACCGGCTTGCGGTAGACGTTGCCCACCAGGAGGTCGACCACCGGCTCGCGGCAATCCGGGAAGCGCTTCAAGAATCGGGCGAAGGAGAAGCCTTTGTCGTAGAAGGCGTACACCAAGCGCCGGATAGCGGTCATGCCGGCGACGTACTCGGCCTCGTGGCGACGCAGACTGGCGGCGGACAGATCGCCCTCGGCGAAACCGGCGAGGAGCGCATCGGCCGCTACTTCACCGGACCTCATAGCCAGGAAGACGCCGGAGGAATAGATCGGATCGAGAAAACCGAAGGCATCGCCGGCCAGCAGCCAGCCGTCGCCGGCCATCTGGTCGGAGAGGTAGGAGAAGTCCTTGAGCACCCGCACTTCGCGCAGTTGCCGCGCACCTTCGAGGCGGGGGTGGAGCGCCGGGCACTTGGCGAGTTCTTCGTCGAACACCCGCTGCGGATCCGCCGGCCTGCCCTTGAGCAGGTAGTCCACGTAGCCCACCACCCCCACGCTCACCACGTCGCCGGGCAGCGGGATGAACCAGAACCAGGAGTCCTGATTCTCCGTGTGGAGGATGAGGGTGGCTCCTTCGTCGAGGCCCTCGTCGCGCTTTGCCCCTGCGAAGTGGGTGAAGTAGGAGGCGTTGCGCAGGCAGGGATGGTCCTGTTTGATGCGCAACTTGCGGGAGAGCAAGGCACGCTGGCCGCTGGCGTCGATCACCGCCCGGCAGGAGACGTCCCGGGCCTCGCCGCCGTCCAGCTCCAGACGCACGCCGCAAGCCCGGTCGCCGTCGAAAAGCACGTCCTTGGCGGGAGAGGAGAACCGCACGTCTACCCCCTTATCCCGCGCATTGTCGAGCAGCATGCCGTCGAATTGGCTGCGCTCCACTTGCCAGGTTTGGGAACTCACGTGGTCGTCGGACTCGAAGAAGTAGAAGGGTGACGCGCCCTTGCCGTGGCGGTTGAAGAACTGCACCGAGTACTTCTTCGGGAAGGCACTCTCGTTCATCCGCTCGAGCACCCCGAGGCGCTCCAGGGACCAGTAGGTCGCCGGCATCAGCGACTCGCCGATCTTGAACACCGGGCCGTCGTTGCGCTCGGCCAAGAGCACCCGATAGCCGGCATCGGCGACCAGGGTCGCGGCGGTGGCGCCGGCGGGACCGCCGCCAATGACGATGACGTCGTAGTCCAGAATCCTGTTGTCACTCATAGAAGTTCATTCCAAGCCGGCGGTTCTATCGCGGCCCCTAGAACCGAAAATCAAAGGACGAGAAGGCCGAGAAACCGGCGGTGGGAATCACCGAGGTGTTCTGGAAGCCGCGGGTCAGCACATCCTCATCGGTCAGGTTGTCGAGGTGAAGACGTAGGCGCCAAGGTCCGCGCTCGTAGAACAGCGAGGCGTCGGCGACCAGGGAATCGTCGATGGCGTAGACGTTGTCCTCGTCGATGAACTGCTCGCCCAGGTAGCGGCCGCCCAGGGCGGCGCCGAAGCCGTTGCCCCAACGGTGGCTGAACCACGCCCGCGCCGAGTGCTCCGGCGCGAAGGGCGCGCGGTTGCCGGAGTAGTCGAGCAGCAGCGGCGGCAGCACCGGCGAGAAGAACACCAGCTCGGAAAAGCGGGTCATCTCGCTGTCGGTGTAGGCGTAGGAGAGGAGCCAGCGGGTGCCGGTGGGCAGATCGCCGCGCAGCTCCACCTCCAGGCCTTCGGACTGCTGGTCGCCCACCTGCCGCTCGGCGCCGAAACCCACCGGAATGGCGATGTTCTCGCGCTCCAGGCGGAAGGCCGCGACGCTCCCCTCCACCGGCCCGGAAAAGCGCACCCCGGCCTCCACCTGCTGGCTTTCTTCCGGAACCCGGCTCGCGTCCGTAGCGAAGGTCGACGGCGGCGCGAAGGCCTGGCCGGCGTTGCCGTAGAGGGTGACCTTGGGGGTGGCGGCGAAGACGGCGCCGATCATTGGCGAAACTTCGTCGTCGTCGCGCGAAGCACCGGAAGCATCGTCCTCGAAGTCCACCCGGTCGAAGCGCAGGCCGACGAGCAGCTCGAAGCGCTCGCCGAAGCGCATCTGGTCCACCACATAGGGCGCCAGCACCCGGCTGCGGGCATCTACCGAGCGGCCTTGGCCAGGAATGCGGAAGAGCTGATCGAGGGAAGCCGGCGAGCCCTCCACCGGCGCAAACAGATCGATCTCCGGTAGCGCCGCCACGTCGAAGGTGAAGGTGTCTTCAAGCTGCGATGCTTCGAATCCCACCAGCAGCGAGTGCTCGACCCGGCCGGTGGTGAGTTCGGCAATGCCTTCGAGTTGATTGCCAAAGAGGGTCTGTTCGTCGTCCAGCAGCAGCAGGCTGCGGCTGACCACCAGATTACCCATGGGCAGCGGGAAAACACCGTTGAACACCGTGCCCTTGGAGTCCCAGTCGAGGTTGCGGAAGTACACCTTGTCGCGCAGCCGGAAGCGGTCGCCAAAGCGCCGCTCGATGTCCACTTGGGCGCGGTCGAGGGTCTGGTCGGAGACGTCGAAGGGCGACTGGTAGGAACGCTCCCGCGGCACCGGCGCGAGCGAAGCGCCGCCGCGGCCGTCGAACAACAGCGGCAGGCCGGCATCGCTCTCGCCGTCGATCTCCAGTCGCTCGAGATTGACGTTGATCGACAGATCGTCGCTCGGCCGCCAGGTGAAGGCCGGGTTGAAGGACACCGTCTCCATCGCCTTGTCGTCGCGGTAGCCGTCGGTTTCGCGCCACAGGCCGTTCAGGCGGAAGCTCCAGCGGCCGTCCTCGGCGGCGACGTTGCCATCGAAAGTGCCTTCGAGGGTGCCGAAGCTGCCGGCACCCACTCCCACCCGGCCGAAGGAGGCCGGCAGCGGCTGCTTGCGCACCAGGTTGACGGTGCCGCCCAGCGGGCTGCCGCCGTAGAGGAAGGCCGTCGGGCCGCGGTAGACCTCCGCCCGCTCGACGTTGTAGAGCTGGTAGAAGGTGGTTTCCGGCTCCGGCGCACCGTCCGTCAGGATGAGCCCTGAGGAGATCGAATCGAGCCCCCGCACGACGAAGAAATCGAACACCCCGTTGCCGGTCTGCACATTGAGGCCGGCGGCATTCTCCAGCGCGTCGCCCAGCACCTGACCCCCCTGATCCTCGAACAGGCCGATCGGGATGACGGCGACGCTTGCCGGGGTGCGCTCCAGGGTCAGCGGCAGTTTGGCGGCGACGGTATTGGAAGTCGGCACCCAGGGCAAGTCGGCCTCCACCCGCACTTCGCCGCCCTCCACCAGGTATGGCGTGGACTCTTCAGTCTCCGCTTCAGGATCCTGAGCCGCTAGAGGAAAAGCCAACAATAGAGTACAAGCGCCGGCGAGAACGGCGCGGCGTAGAAGAAAGGTCGAGGTCATTTGGC
The DNA here is from genome assembly GCA_039030395.1 of Acidobacteriota bacterium. NCBI lineage: Bacteria > Pseudomonadati > Acidobacteriota > Acidobacteriota bacterium. The sequence goes on along the minus strand of JBCCEF010000006.1, from coordinate 177,047 downwards.
GGTGGTCTCCGAGGGTTGAGTCGACGTGGAAGCGGAATTCTTGACGTCGAGAGCGATGATCTCGCTCTCGTTGCGCAGGTAGAGCACGCCGTCGGCCAGGGTGGGCACGGTCCAGGCTTTGGCCTTGAAAGGCTCGACGGACGAGATTTCACGGTAGGCCTCCGCCGTGGCCTCGACCAGCGCCAAGCGGCCGCCTTCCCCGAGCACGAACAGCTTGCCGTCGGCCGCCGTCAAGGAACCGTGCTGGAACCCGCGGGCCTTCCACAGTTCCTCGCCGGTGGCCGGGTCGATGGCCTTCAAGATCGAGTTGTCGAAACCGAAGATCGCGCCCCGGTAGAGGACCGAGCTGGAGAATTGATTCTTCATTCGCCGCTGGTCCCACACCTTGCGGACGGAGGCCCTGTCTCCTTCGGTTTCGATCTCGAAGAGGGCCGAACCGGTGTCGTAACCGGAGGAGATGAACAGTCGGCTCGGCGGCACCAGGATCGGCGCCGCGGCGTTGACGTTGTAGCTGGTGGACCAGGGCTCCCGCCACAGCACCTCGCCGCTCTGCGGCCGCACCGCAAGGATCTGGGTGGCGGTGAAGAAAATCGCCTGGCGCACTCCGCCCACCTCCACAAGTAGCGGCATGGAGTAGCCGGCCTTGTCGCTGCCGGCGGACCACACCAGCACTCCGGTGAGCTTGCGGAAGGCGGCAACGGAAGCGCCATCGCGGCCGCCGACGTCAACCAGCAGGAGATCACCATCTACCACCGGCTGGGCGCTGGTGCCCCAGCGCGGCGGACGGGCACCGAGGGATTTCTTGAGGTCCTGGCTCCAGATCTTCTTGCCGCTCTCGGCGTCAACAGCGGCGAGCATGCTCTGGGCGCCGTAAGCGTAGACCACGCCGTCACTCACCGTCGGAGTGGACCGCGGGCCATCGCCCTGGCTGTCGGCGTAAAGATCGTCCAGCCGGTAGCGCCAGCGTTCAGAACCATCCGCAGTGGCAAGACTGACCAGGTACTCGCCGGAGCGGTCCGCGAACAAGGTGTAGAGGCTGTTGCCGACCGCCGACACTCCGGAAAAGCCCCGCCCCAGGGGCCGGCGCCAGAGTTCCTTCGGTCCACCCTCATCCCAGGAGTCCAGCAGGCCGGCCTCGGCGGAGATACCGGTCCCCTCGGGACCGCGGAAGCGCGGCCAGTCCTCGGCCGCCAGGGTCGGCGCCAGGCAGAGCGCGAGAAGAGAGAGAAGCGCGAGGCAGAAGTGCTTTCTCATGATTCTCCGAAGCGGCAAGGGTTGCCCGCATTGCTCATCTGCAACCGTAGCGAGAGACCGTAGGTCGTTGAAGATGCAAGGCATCCACGGGTTCTGTGACGAAGGCGTACTTGTAGTACGTCGAGGAGCAGGTACTGTGGATAACGCAGCAGATTCAATGACATACGGCCTCGCAGTAGGTTGCAGGCATCAGGTGTAGCGGGCGCCGCGATAGGTCTCGGCGTAGAAGTTCGGCAGTAAAGAGTCCACCTGCAGCAGGCCGGCGCGGGTCAACTCCACCGCGCCGGACGGTTCGACGGAAAGCATCCCCCGCTCCTCCAGGTCCTTCCAGGCCGGCTCGTAGCGCCGCAGCACATCCACCCCGAACTTCTGCTCGAAGGACTCCGGCGAGATCTCACCCAGCTTGAGCTGCAAAATCAGTTCCCGGGTGAGGCGATCTTCGGCGGCCGTCTCGAAGGCTCGGAACCAAGGCAGCTCTCCGGCCTCAATCCCGGCCAGGTAGTCCGCCCAGCTCGCCGTGTTCTGGAAGTGCACGCCCTGGAAGTGAGAGAACGAGGCGATCCCGGTGCCGATCAGATCGCTGCCGTGCCACAGGGCGTCGCGGTACAGGAAGCGCGATGCTTTCTTGCCCGGGCGGATCATGGTGTAGGCGGAGGACACCTCGTAGCCGGCGGCGGCGAGCTGCTCGATAGCGAAGTCGTTCCAGGCGCGCTTGGTTTCCCAGTCCGCCAGCGGCTGCTCAAGCCCCTCGCCGTCCAGCAGCTTTTGCGAAAAGCGAGCGTTGAAGGGCAGCTCCATCTGGTACACGGTGACGCTGTCCGGCGCCAGGTCGACGGTGCGGGCAACGGTCTCGCGCCAGGTGTCCCAGGTCTCGCCGACCATGCCGGCGATGAGGTCGACGTTGAGCTGGTCGAAATCGAGTTCCTCGATCCAAGGCAGCACCCGATCGATCTCCTTGGTCAGGTGGGCACGGCCGTTTTCCCGCAGGATGGCGTCGTTGAAGTTCTCGATGCCGAGGGACAAGCGGGTGATCCCCAGTTCCCGGATCGCTGCGAGCTTCGAGCGGGTGAGAGTGCCCGGCTCGCACTCGAAGGTCACCTCCTCCACCGCGTCCCAGGAGAATGCCTGGCGGAGCCGCTCGACCAGTGCGGTGAGGTGGCGCACGCTGATGTAGGACGGCGTGCCACCGCCGAAGTACACGAAGCGCAGCGGCCGTCCGGCCAGCGCCGGCTTGCCGGCGTAGATCTCCACTTCCTTGGCCAGGGCGTCCGTGTAGCGGCCGATCTCGCCGCTGTTCTTGTCGGTGTAAACGCGGAAGTAGCAGAACTTGCAGCGCTTGCGGCAGAACGGAAGGTGCAAGTAGAGGCCGAAGGGCTCGTCGGCGTTTTCGGGCGGCGCGGTGAGGGCCTCTTCGGCCGCCGCGAGCTGTTCCTTCGACCAGGCGGAGAACGGCGGGTAGTTGGAAACGAAGACGCTCCCCACCTGGGTTTCGGAGCCCTGATGGCCGGCGGTGGCCGGCTCCGGCCGGGCGGTGTCGGACGGCGAGATCGTGGGATGGGTGGATTCGCTCATGATCGGATCGGGCTCCCGGGGAGTCGCATTCTTTGGAGCGGGATCGAAGAGATCGATGGGAAAGTGGTCATCGGCTAGCTCGCGTTTTGTCCCTGCTCGCGGAGTCGTTGGACTCCACCGACGACGATTGGGTTCCGAAGCAATACAAGGTGCCGTCGGCACTGCCAATCACCAGGCGGCCGTCGGCGATCGCCGGCGAGGCGTCGAAGGCGGAGCCCGTCTCGAACTGCCAGGCGACCTCTCCGGAGGCCAAGCCGAGGGCGTGGAGGCTGCCGTCCTGGCCGGCGATGTAGGCCCGCTCACCGGCCACCACCGGCGAGGCGTCGAGGCGAGCCCGGAAGGAACGCTTCCACAGTTCCGAACCGTCCTTCAAAGACAGGGCGCGCACCGCCTTGTCGCGACCGGCCACTACCGCCCGGTCGCCAGCGATGGCCGCCGAGGCGTAATACGGAAAGGCGCGCTCGGGGTTTTCGTAAGTCCAGCGCACCTCGCCGGAAGCCACCTCCACAGCGAGCACCTGATTCTCGAAGGTGCCGACGACGGCGACACCTTCGGTGATCGCCGGGCTGGCCGCCGCATATCCGCCGAGGGAAGTCGAACCCAGCTCTTCGCCATCCTTTAGCCGCACCCGCCGCAGGGCGCCGTCGCAGCCGGCAATCAGCACCTCGGAGTTGTCAAACACCGCCGGGGTAGCGTGGACATAGCTCTGGGTTTCGACCTTCCAGCGCTCTTTCCCGCTCGCCGGATCGAGGCAATAAAGGTTGTTGTCGTAGGCGCCAAAGAGCAGGCAGCCGCCGGCCAGGTTGGGCGACGAGGTGACGGCGGCGCCGGCCTCGAAGGTCCAGCGGGCCCCGCCGGTCTCAGCGTCGACGGCGTGGAGTACACCGGACTCGTCGCCGAAGTAGACGACGCCCTCGCGTACCAGCGGCGACGACTTGATCTCGTTCTTCGCCCGGTAGCTCCACAGCTCAGAGCCGGTGGCCTGGTCGAGAACGTAGAGCACACCATCCAAGGCCGGCGCGTAGACCTTGCCGTCGACCAGCGCCGCGGTAGCAAAAAAGCCATCGTCGACCTGGAAGGTCCACAGCGGTTCGAGCCGCTCCGGCAAGGCCGCGTCGGCGCGGCCGGTGAGGGACGAGTCGCCGCGGAACGACGCCCAGTCGGCAGCGGCGGGCGCGGCGCAGAGCAGCAGCGCGATGCAATGGATCCACAGCGCTTTGCAAACTCTAGGAGCTCGCTGAAGCATTGACGGCGGGAGTCTCGTGTGAGCCGGCATCGGCGAACCGGCGCAGCCGACTCGGGGGCGCCCCGCACGGGGGTGAGACCCGAAGAATCGCACTTCTTCGGGTCGAGGGGGGCTGGAACAGCCCCCCTGAGATTCAACGCACGGACGCATAGAGCCTCGCGAAGTCGTCGGGGGTGAGGGAACGGGGATTGAAAGTACCGGTCCACTGGGTCGCCGCCTGGGAGGCGAGCTGCGCGATTTCGCCTTCGTTCGGCGCGGCACCGCAGTCTGCGAAAGAGCCCGGCAGACCGGCAGCGGCGCGCAGCGTTTCGAGGCGCCGGGCCAGCTTGTCGGCGGCGGCGCCCTCGCGCTGCGGCTGACCCGCCGGCAGCAGCTCGCCGTATCGCTCCTCCGCCACGGACGCGTTGAAGCGCACGACGGCCGGCAGCATCAGGGCGACGGCGGCGCCGTGGGGGATGTCCCAGCGGGCGGTCAGCGGGTTGGCGCAGGCGTGAGCCGCGCCGAGCATCGACTGTTCGATGGCGGCACCGGCCAGGTGGGCGCCGAGGAACACGTCGGCGGCGCCCTCGAGCTCCCCGGGGTCTGCCAGGAAGCCTTCCAGCGAGCGGTCGAGGAGCCGCCAGGCCTCCCGCGCCAGCATCCGCGACACGGCGTGGCCAGCGCGGGTGACGTAGCTCTCGACGGCGTGGGACACCGCATCCAGGCCGGAGCGGGCGGCCACCGCGGCGGGCACCGAGACGAGCACCTCCGGATCGAGCAGCACCTCCCGGAAGCGGATTCCCTGGTCACCGCAGGCCATCTTGCGGTGGTCCTCGTCGCGCGAGATCAAGGCGAAGGACTGGGCCTCGCTGCCGGTACCGGCAGTGGTGGGCACGCCGACGGACGGCAGCAGCGGCCGCGGCGCCCGGTGGCGGCCCTCGTAATCGTCGATGCGCCCGCCGTTGATCAGCACCAGATTGATGCCCTTGGCGCAATCCATCGCGCTGCCGCCACCGACGGCTACGATGAAGTCCGGCCCGAATTCCCGGGCCGCCTCCACCCCGGCGGTCACCTGCGAAGCGGTCGGGTTCTCGGACACTCCATCGAACACTTCGAAGGCCAAACCGGCCGCCCGCAGACGCTCTTCCGACGCCGGCGCGATACCCGCCGCGCGCACCCCCGGGTCCGTCACCAGGAATACCCGAGATCCGCCGTGTGCAAGCACCGCCTCGCCCAGCTCCATCAGGCAACCGGCGCCGAAGCGCACCGCTACGGTGCCCACCTGCGCGCTCCACCGGTCGGCGGCGGCGGCGGGGAGGGTGTGGGGTCGGTTCATGGGTCGGATCTCTCGGATGGGGGGTCGATTCTCAGGCGCTGGCCTGGAAGGACCGCTGACGGTAGAGGTGCCCGAAGAGATTGCCCTCGTGGGGCTGATCCCAGGACACCCGGCTGGTGGGGATGGAGCCGAGGTTCAGGCGTTCGACGGAGCGGTGGCCGAGGAGCCGGCGACGGAGATTCGCATCGTCCGTCAAGGCGCTCACCACCAGGCTCGGCGGCAAGTCATCGAGGTCGCTTTGGAGGTCGACTTCCACCACGCTGACGAAGGGAAACAGAAGCTCCGTTTGGGCGAGGGGATGGTTGCGGTCGTCGCACCACACCACCGTCGGCAACAGGTAGGTGAGGCCGTCCACCTCGACCAGCCGGTCGCCGACGGGGCGATACCGGGCGGTCAGGTCCTCGGCGCCGCCGGTGGCGAGGTGCTGGTCGACCATCCGGCTCATCGCTTCCGCTACCCGCCGGTCGCCGAAGCCGGCAAGGGCGGCCTGCGGATGATCGAGGGGGCGGGCTTCGATGCCCGCCAGGCGCTCGGCCAATGCCGCGGCGAACTCGCGTCCCCTTGCCGCGGCGCGGTCCACCCACACGCCCGAAGCGTTGACGCAGGAGCGGCCGCCGTTCGAGGCGACGGATTCGGCCACCACATCGAGGATCGCTCCCTCGTCGTGCGCTGAGAAGGCATCCGCCGCCAGCAGCACCTTGCTCCAGCCGGGGCCGTGGAGCTGCACCCGGTGGTCGTTCTTCCAGGGACGCACCGTGTGCTGATCGCCAAACAGCATCGAGCGGCCGCAGCCGAGCAGGATCTCGGCGCCACCGGAGTGGCTGGTGGGGTAGAAGGCCACCGCCTCCGGCGGGCAACCGGCGGCAAGGAATGCTTGGCAGGCGCGGAGGGGCGTCCAGGGCTCGCGCGAGCCGGGCTTCAAGGTCACCGGCGTCTTCAAGGCGATCGACGGCAGCCACAGGGAGTGCACGCCGGGCGAGTTGCTCGGCAGAATGATCCCCAGGGAATCCGCCTGGGCCAGATAGCTGACGGTGCGGCCGTCCTCCTCGATGAAGCCACGATCGAGAGCTTCCGGATCGAGGCCGCGGGACAGCCCGGCCAAGACCCGCTCCATCTCGGCGAAGACGAATTCGAGCTTCGCCATGTTGGCCCGGCACAGAGCCTCGGGCATGCCGGTGGTGGACGAAAGCTGCCGCACGTAATCCGCCGGCGACTGCCTCTCGCCGTCGATGCCGCAGGGCAGTTCGCCCTCCACGAAGAGCTTCGCCGCCCGGCCGCAGATCGCCAGCAGCTCCCGGCCGCTGAGTCCTTCGAGCACCCGCCGCCGCTCGGCGGAACGGGCCAGATCGCGGGCGATCAGGCCGGGATTGGCCTGGCTCACCTCCGCCACCGGTTTTCCGGTGACGACGTGCGGCAGCACCTCGACATTCAGGCTGCGGTAGGGCGCATCGCCCTGACCGACACCGCCGCGCAGGATGGGCAGGTGCAGCATCAATACACCCCCACCGAGACGGTTTCGCGCAGCGGCGCCCACAGGCGCAGATCCGACACGCCGTCCCAGGGGTAGAGCGGGATGGGCTCCGCCCGCTCCGCCTCATCGCGCTCCAGGAAGCGCGGCATGAAGAACTCGCGGGTGAGGGTGGTAAGCATCACCCGGCCGGTCTCGCCGTAGCCGACGGTACGGGTGGTGTCGTCCGGATCGACCAGCTCGATCACCGCCCGCGGCTGCGGCGGGTAGTAGACGATCGAGTAGTCCCCCACCGCCGGATCGAAGGGCCGCGAGTGGGCAAGTCCCATCAAGGTGTTGCCGTAGGTCGGCACAAAGTCCACGCCGGGCACCAATTCCTCGCGGGCAAAGCGGTGGAACTGGGCGTTCATCTCGGTGCCGCCGCAGAAGATTCCTTGGATGCCGGCCTTCACCAGGTCGATCTTCTGGCACAGCGCTTCGAGCAATTTAGGGGTAGTGAACAGGCAGCGGATATCGTGCGCCCGCAGCACCGTCAGGGCCTGGGAGATGACGTGGTCCTTGTAGGCCTCTAGCTCGCGCAGGCGGCCGTCCCCGACCAGCCGGTTGACCCAGCGCGGATCGAGGTCGACGAAAAAGCACACCCCGCCGCGGTGCTGCGCCAGGTGCTCGATGGCGAGGCGCAAGCGTCGCGGCCCGGTGGGACCGAGCATCAGCCAGTCGCCACCGCGCGGAAAGGTCTCGTCGGACAGGCTGTCCGAGAACTGCTCGTAGTCGATGCGGAAGTCCTCGATGTTCACCCGGCTCTTCGGCACCCCGGTGGTGCCACCGGTTTCGAACACCGAGATCGGTTGACCGGCGAGCCCCTTCGGCACCCAGCGGCGCACCGGGCCGCCGCGCAGCCATTCATCCTGGAAGTGGCCGAGGTGGACGAGGTCGGCGTAGCCTCCGATCTCGTCCTTCGGATCGAAGTCCAGGCCGTGGGCCCACTCCAGCCAGAAGGGCGAACCGGTGGCCTCGTCGAAGTGCCAGGCGACCATCTCGCGCACGTGGGCGTCGAGACGGTCGCGGGCCTCCGCGGCGGCCGCTTCGAGGTCCGCCGTCTTCGGGTTCGGGGCGTCGGCGGCGATCACTCCTCGCCGCCCCCACCAGCGTCACCGTCACCGCCGCTGTCCTTCTTCGCCGGCTTCTCAGCGGGCTTCGCCTCGACGCCGTCTTCGAGGGCGAAGAGGCGATTGCGGGCCATCACGTAGAGCACCCCGTCCTTCGCCACCGGGGTGGTGTAGACGGCGCTCCCCATGTTGATCTCGTGCAGCACTTCGAGTTTCTTGCCGGCTTTCAAAACGGCGATGTCGCCGTCCTCGTCGCCCAGGTAGACGCGGCCATCGGCGACGTAGGGCGAGCCCCAAATGGCGGCAAAGGCGTCGTAGGTCCAGTGGTGCTCGCCGGTGTCCGCGTCCAGGCAGTAGAGGCGGCCGGCGAGATCCGCGGCGTAGAGCAGGCCATCGTGGATGGCGACCGTTGAGATGGTGCGGCCGTACTCTTCGCCGCCGCGGTGCCAGACCACGCCGCTCTCGGTAATGTCGCCGTTGCCGGTAGCGTCGATCACCCACAGGTTGCCGGGGCCCTCGCCGTGCTCCGGATCCTGGCCAACGCCGATGTAGACGCGGTCCTTGTAGACCACCGGCGTGCCCACCAGATTGTTGCGGGTACCGGAACCGCCGAGCTCCCAGATGGAGTCCTTGGGGTTGGTGTCGAACTTCCACAGCAGCTCGCCGGTCTTCGGCGCAAAGGAGTACATCCAGCCATCGCCGCCGGGGAAGACGATCTGCGGCCGGCCGGCGATCACCCCGTAGGCGGGGTTCGACCACTGACCGTGCAGGATCTTGCCGCGCGGCGCGTCGTTCTCCCAAACCAGCTCGCCGGTGTTCTTGTTGACGGCGATGAAGCTCGGCGCCAGCGGCGTGGGAATGTTGATGTGCCCTTCGTCCACCCCGTTGCCGGTGACCGTGAAGAGGAGGTCGCCGACCACCACCGGATTGCCGGCGGCCAGGTTATGGGGAAAGACGTCCAGCTCGCCGATCATGTCGAGGCGCCAGAGGATGTCCTCGTTCTGCTCGCCCTTCAGGGCCTCGTCCTTGACGGCACCGTCGTTCTCACCGTCCCGGAACCCCTCCGTGTCGGCGGCGATCACCTCTGCTCGGTTCGACACGTAGTACATACGATCTCCTTCGACGTAGGGCGCCGAGCAGATGCCCTGCAGCGGCCAGTCGTTCACCCGGCCGGCGGTGAGCTTGTCGTGCACCCCCTGCCACAGGAACTCGCCGTCTTCGACCGCGAAGGCCATCATCACGCCCTTGTCGCCGACGATGTCCGGATTGCGCTGACCTTCGTTGTTGGTTCCCACGAAGACCTTGCCGCCGGCGATGGACGGACCGCCGTAGCTCTGGGAGCCGAGAGGTTGGCTCCAGCGGACATTGCGGCCGGTCTTGGGATCCCAAGACTCCGGCAGGCCGGTTTCGTCGGAGACCATGTTGCGCGACGGCGTGCCGCCGAACATGGCGACGTCTTTGGAGTCCTGGGCCTGGACCGGCGCCCCGACGAGGGCGACGCCCAGGGAGAAAACCGCCAGGGCGGTCGCTACTGTGGAAGGGGGGGTTCGCATATCCATCATCGGTTCTCCGTCACCTCGACATTGTCGTAATAGAGCGGGGTCGGCGAGTAGGCGATCAGTCCCGGGCTGCCGCTACGAATGGGCAGCGGGTCCTCGACGGTGATCGACCAGTCGGCCGGCTCCTCTTCATCCTTCTTCCACACTTTGCCCTGGATCCGCGCCGTGTCGCCGGAGGCGTCGACGCGCATCTTCATGGTGTACCAGACGCCCGGTACCCACCCGAAATCGGACTGCTGGGCCATGCGCAGGGCGGACGGCCAGGAGCGCACCTCCAGGCGCTGGTGGGCGCCCATCAGATCCAGGGTGTAGCCGCCATTGATCAGGCCGATGTCCGGCAACCGACGGCCGGTGCGGGTGCCGAGGATGTCCGCCTGGATGGTGTAGCCGCTCCAGGAAGGCGGTCCCAGGAAGGTCAGGTGGCGGTCGAGCTTGCGCGGCGAGGGATTCTTCGCCAGCACCTTGTTGCCGTCCCGGTCTTCGACCGCCCAGGCGGCCAAGTAAGCCATCTGAGAGGTCGGTTTGCCGCCGACCTCCAGGTCGTCGAAGTCGAAGCGCATCGGCAGCGGAGCGACCACTCGTATCCGCGCCTCGCCCATCACGTCGCCGACCTTGGCGACGATCTTGCCGGCTTGATAGGGCACCTCACGAGCCGCCGTGAAGCGGCCCGCAGCCATCGTGCCCTTGAGGTTCTCGACGGACCAGGAGGCCTTGCGGCTGGCACCCAGGAAGTTGCCCTTCGCATCGAAGGAGCGCACTTCCAGCTCCACCGCCTCGCCGGGCGTCAGCACGACCTCACCGGGCACCACCAACAGCTTGGCCGTCGAGCCCGAAACGGGCAACGAAGTCGGCGCGGACGAGGTGCCACCCTTTTCGTCAGCGGACGAGATGCCACCCTTTTCGTCGGCGCCCGCCATCGAACCACTCGCCGACGACGACGAGGTACCACCCTTTTCGCGGCCCAGGCAATACAGGCCCTCTTCGGTGGAGAAGAAGATCCGCCCGTCGGCGATGGCGACAGAGCCGTAGATCTCGGCATCGCGGTCCCCGATGGAGAGTTTCTCTACGTCCAGACTGGTCGCGCCGTCGGCAGCGATCTTCACGATATGCATCTTGCCGTTGACTTCCGTCACGTAGATCTTGCCGTCCGCCCACACCGGCGACGCCTTGCCGACGGTGCCGAGGGAAAACTCCCACAGCTCCTCCCCGGTGGCGGCGTCGAGGGCGTGGAGATCGGCCTTGTTGTCCACCACGTAGAGACGGCCGTCGTGCAGGGTCGGGGAGGCGAAGCCGACGCCCAGAGCTGCCCGCCACTTCTCGTGGGTGGCGGTGATGTCGCCGCTGCCGGTGCCGTCGATGGCGACCACTCGGCCCAGGGTCGGCTCATCCAAGTTCTCCTCACCGTGGGCGGCGTAGACGATGGTGCCGTCCACCAACACCGAGGTGTTGATGCCGCGCTTCGAGAGCTGGAAGCCCCAGACCTTCTCGCCGGTGCGGGCCTGTACCGCGAAGATGCCACCGCCGCCGTTGCCCTGGATCACCAGCCGCTGGCCGTCGATCTCGGCGATGGCCGGAGTGGACTGGGTGTTCTTGTCGGACATCGAGTCCGCCGGGGTCGACACCCAGATCAGGTCGCCGGTTTTCTTGTCGAAGGCGTGCATGCGGTGCAGCGGCCTCGACTGGGCGCCCCAGTTGGTGCTGGCGAAGGTGATGATCACCCGGTCCTCGTCGACCACCGGCGTCTGGGTGCGGCCACCGTAGCCTTCCATAAAGCCGTGCTCCTCAATCAACGACTTCTTCCACACCACGTCGCCGGTGGCCGAATCGAAGCAAAAGAACAATCCGCCCACGCCCTGGGCGTAGAGGTAGCCGGTCTCAGGATCGAGGGTGGGATTGGCCCAGCCCACGCGGGTCCAGGGGACCGTCGTGTGGTAAACATTCCAGCGCTTCTCCCACAGCTTTTCGCCGCTTTCGACGTCGAAGCAAGCGGCCATCTCCTGGCGCTCGATACCGTCGCCGACGCGACCCGTGGCGCACACTCGGCCATCGGCCACCACCGGGGTCGACCGGCCGACGAAGTCGACCCGCCAGAGCAGGTTTTCACCGTCCTTGGACCACTGGTCGATCAGCCCTGTCTCGTCGGACACACCGGTGCCCTGCGGCCCTCGCCAGTGAGCCCACTCGCCGGCCATCGCCGCAGCGGACCAGAGCATGGAAGTCAGTAGAGTGATAGCCAGCACGGCCACGGGCGTTGCTGGAGTCTTGAGCACTGATCTTGTTCCCAACATTTTTCGTGAATCTCCGGGGGGATTTTGAAAGCCGTCCGGCCATCCTACTACGGCTGTACGAAGTTTCTGGGCCGTATGTTTTTGTAGAACAGAGCTGGGCGTTCAGATATTCGATCCGAGGACGCGAGGGAGGGCTCGGGAAGAAAACCTAGGGTACTGCGGGAGGCGAGGGCTCCCGAAAGGTCCATACCGGACCGGCCTCGCCGCGCGGCAGGGAAGCCGTCTCCTCGGCCTCTCCGGCAGCCGTGCGGTGGAGGCTGAGAATGAGACCCGGCAGAGCGCGCGAGGGGGACACCTGAATCGTCTCTACGCCTTCCGGCGCCACTCCCCGCAGGATCACCCGGTCGCCCAACTCAGCTCCCGCAAGGTCCGGCAAGAGCACCTCCGGATTCGCCACTTCGCCATCGAGCCGCAGGCGCAGGCGCCGCTCCAAGAGCGCTTCTAGTCGCTCGATGGCAGCGGACCGCTGATCCGCCGAAAGGGCGGCAAACTCCCGACGGGCCTCCCCGCCGCCATGCCCCGGCGGCCGACCGGTCGCCAGAGGATAGAGGTCGAGCTTGACCTCCAGGTGATAGGCGTTCTCCGGCCCAAGGGTGAGCCGGGCCGGCACCGGCGCCGACTCGTGGGCGACGGCCGGCGTGATGGCCGCGCAGAGCAAGACCGAGGCCGACAGGGCTCGGAGCAAAACCCTCACTCTCGGCTGTAGGTTAAGCGTACGTTGTGGAACCAGTTCTCGCCACCGTCCGTCGACACCGAAAGATCCACCTGGAAGCCGTCGTCGGTCACCTCATAGAGCGACGCCCGCTGGTAAATCGGCGATCCCTTGCCGAGAGCCGTTCCCGTCTCCAGGTTGTCCGTCACGATGCGCTGGTCCTCGCCGCGTGTACCCCGCAGGATGTCCAGCAGACTGCTGAAGTTGTCGAAGCGGGTCCACTGGTAGGTCTCCCGAAAACGGTCCCAGGTCAGGGTGTTGAGGTGGTCGATCGCGCGACCCCCAAGCTGTAGGACAATCCGCTCTTCCAGCCGCGAACCGCCGAAGGACGACGTGATGGTGGAGGTCGTCTCCGCCTCGGCCCAGGCTGCTCCCGGGTAGGGGCGGGTTTCGACCTTCACCTGCCAGTCGCCGGCGAGAGAGGCCAGATCCTCCATCGGTGCGAGCAACGGCAGGTCGAAGACGGCGGGATCGATCGACGGATTGGCGACGGCCTTCGCCACTTCCATCACCCGGTGGCGCATGAAGAACTCTTCCTCCACCCGGTGAGGAATCATCACCCCGCCCACCGGCCGGAAGTCCGAGAAATACAGCCGCCCCTGGTGCCCGCTGCCAAAGTCGACCCGTGGAACCACCGCGCCGGCCTCCAAGAAGCTCGTGGCATCGAGAAACCAGGATTCGGCTCGCTCATCGCCTTCGCCATCGCCGTCACGGCGTAGATCAATGCGCCAGGAGTCCACTCCATCGAAGTCCTCGCGCCCGGCGAGCTCCAACTCGTAGCCTTGGTCGGCATGGCCCACCAACGGAGTGGTGAGATCCGAAAAAGCACGCAGCGACGCCCGCTCCGGCGGCAGCATGGGAGCCGGCCACTCCACGCCGGACAGCTCGTTGAAGGCCCAGCCCTCGGAGCCGTCGAAGACTTCGACCACCGGCTTTTCGAGCATCGAATACTCGAAGCGCACCGCCGACCGATCATCTCCCCGCCAGCGCAAGAGGGTAAAGGGAGCGGGCACACTAAACGCCGTGTAGTTGCCTTCGAGGTGCAACCCTTCGAGGTTCGCCAGGGCTTCGGCCCCTCCCTTGGCGGCGATGTGCTTCGCCAGCAGTTCGGCGAGCGAGGGGTCTTGCGAAAAGGCTGGCACCTCGACGGCGAGACAGGCAACGAGCACGATCGCCAGAGCAATCGGGCCTCTACGGCCGGCCTGGCGCCTAACCACGTTCACCCACCTCCAGGCAGAGAATCTCCGCCTGATCGCGCAGTAGCAGTCTGCCATCGGTCAGTGCCGGTGAACTCCAGGTCTTCGATTCAAAGGCGGTCATCGAACCCAGCTCCTTGTAGGCCTCCGGCGTCGCCTCGACCAGGGCGAGCTGCCCGCGGTCGCCGAGAACGACCAATTTGCCGTCGGCGGCAATCAACGAACCCTTGCCGAAGCCGCGCTTGGCCCAACACTGCTCGCCGGTGGCGGCATCGAGGCACTTTAAAGTTCCGTTGTCAAAGCCGTAGATCTCCCCACCCAAAACCAGGGAGGAACTGAAGTGGTTTTTGAGTAGCCGGTTGCGCCACACCTCCGTGGCGGCGAACTCGCCGTCCTGGCGAGCGATTTCCAACAGCACCGCACCGACATCCGCGGTGGCCGAGACCAGCACCCGATTCGGCGGCACGAACACCGGCATGGCGATGGTGCCCGGCGGCCATTCGTGTTTCCACAGGCTCTTGCCTTTGAGATCCACCCCTTCGATGAAGGGCACCGTCGAATGAGCGAAAATCAGCTGCTCGACCCCGTCGATGGTCGCCACCACCGGCGTCGAATAGCCGGTGCGGTACTCGCCGTGGCTCCAGCGGGCCTTGCCGTTGGCCTTGTCCAAGGCGACGATGCCGCGGCCTTCGGAACCCCCGATCTCGAGGATCAGCAGATCGCCCACCACCAGCGGCGAAGGGCAGAAGCCGCGCTGGGGCACCTTGGCCCCCCACGCCTCACCGGCATCCACCTGCCAGCGCACCGCGCCGTCCTTGAGGGATAGCGCGCTCAGCATGCCGGTGGAGGAGAGGGCGAAGAGCACATCGCCGTCCACCGTCGGGGTGGAGCGGGGACCGTTGCCAAAGGCCTCCTCGAAGAGCGGACCGATGGGGGTACGCCAATCCTCCTCGCCGCTGGCCGGATCAAAACGCACCGCGAACTCGCCCTCGGCGTCGCCGGCGAGCACATAGATGGCGTCGCCGGCCGCCACCGGGGTGGCGAATCCGTCGCCCAGTGCCTTGCGCCAGAGCACCTTGGGCCCAGCCTCCGGCCAGGAGGGGGACAGGCTCTCGTCCTCGGCCGCGACTCCCGATCCCCCGGGGCCTCGGAACTGCGGCCAGTCGGCCGCCGCCGGCAGAGCGCACAGGCACCCCAGGCTCACCCACACCAGCCACCCTTCGAGCTTCGAGTTCTTCATCTACCGTTCTCCCTACTGCGGTTCCAAACGATACGAGCGCGGGCCGCGACAAGCGGCCGATCCTAGACATCATACGGGGAGGCCGGCGACGAGTTACCCGGCGCCCCGCTCACAAGGCTCCGGCCTTGAGTTATGCTGCCGTTCCGTGTCCCATCCCAAACCCTCGCGGTTGATCGTTCCCGGCGCTCTGACGGCGGCCAACATCGTGACCGGCTTTCTCGCCATGGTCGCGGCGGCGGAGGATCGCTTCGACACCGCCGTTTATCTGCTGATGGCGGCGATCATCCTCGATATCCTGGATGGCCGAGTGGCCCGCATTCTCAAGGCCACCAGCAAGTTCGGACAAGAACTCGACAGCTTCAGCGACGCCTTGAGCTTCGGAGCCGCCCCGGCCTTTCTGGTGCACCGGGCACTATTCGCGGAGATCGGTCCGATCGGCATTGGGATCTCCGCCACCTACCTGCTGGCGGCAATTCTGCGGCTGGCGCGCTTCAATCTGACCTCCGATGTCCACCAAAAAGCGCCGCGCACCACGGGATTGCCCTCACCCATCGGAGCCGGCTACTTGATGGCCCTGACCCTGATGCGCGACGAGATTCCGCTCGCGATCTCCGCTTCGCTGGTGGTGGTGATCGCAGTCCTGATGGTGTCGCGGATCCCCCTGCCGGAAGTCACCAGCGGCCCGGCCGTCGCCGCCACCCTATTCATCGGTCTTGGCAACTACCTGGCGGTGGTCGTGTACCCCAACTGGTACACGGTGGGCTGGTGGAGCCTGTGGAACGTGGTCATTCTGCTGGTGGCCCGCGCCACCGGGCGGCGATCCGCGGATTCCACCGGTTGAGCCAGCTTGCGGTAGACTCTACCTCTGCACCGAACATTTCAGTGGCAAGATCAGCCGCTCATGCGGTGATTTCGGTGCCGGCACCCTGAACGCAGTCAAGGAGAAGATGAGATGAAGACAACCGCAAAGTTCCTCGGATTGACACTGGTGTTCGCCTTGCTGGCGATCCCGGCCTTCGCCGATCACCACGAGGGTGGCGAAGGCCACGGCGGGGAAATGGGCGACATGAACGAGATGATGGCCGCCATGCAAGAGCTCGCCACGCCGGGCGATTGCCACAAGACTCTTGGCGCCACCGTCGGCACATTCGATGTGAAGATGAAGATGTACCCGGCTCCGGGTGCTCCGGCCATGGAGTCCACCGGTACCTCTGAGGGCAAGTGGATTCTCGGCAATCGTTTTGTCGAGACCAACTATTCCGCCGAGGTCATGGGTCAGGACTTCCAGGGCCATGCACTCGACGGCTACGACAATCAGACCAAGAAGTACACCGGCGTGTGGGTGGACAACATGGGTACCTACACCTTGGTCTTCAAGGGCGAGTGTGATCCGGAGAGCAAGTCGCGTTCGATGACCGCCAACATCATGGACCCGATGGGGAACAAGATGAAGAACCGAGGCGTCACCACCGCCACGGATACCGGATACACCTACGAGTCCTACATCGTGACGGACCAGGGCGAGTTCAAGAACCTCGAACTCTTCGCCACCCGCAAGTAGGCATCCCGGTGGAAAGAAAATCCCGCCTCCCCTGCCAAGGGGACGGCGGGATTTTTCATGCGCCTGTCCTAGGTGCCGCGTTTTCCGTTTCCTAGGTGCTCCTTTTCCTAGGTGGGTGCCACCCTTTTCGCCCCGCGTGGTCCTAGATACCGTTTCCTAGGTGCCACCCTTTTCGCCGCCGCCACCGGGCGGCCCGGAATCGCTCGACGATCGCCCTTCGAGCACAGCTCGGATCAGCAACGGCCAAGCAATTGGCGCGTCCGAGTGAACTTCTGCAAACCGGCCACCCTCTTCCGGGCTCAAAAACTTGCCCCAGGAGACCCCTTCCGAGTAGGTGCCGTTTCCTAGGTGCCACCCTTTTCGCCGCCGCCGCCGCCCCGTTTCCTAGGTGCCACCCTTTTCGCCGCCGCCGCCGCCCCGTTTCCTAGGTGCCACCCTTTTCGCCGCCGCCGCCGCCGCCACCGGGCGGCCCGGAATCGCTCGACGATCGCCCTTCGAGCACAGCTCGGATCAGCAACGGCCAAGCAATTGTCGCGTCCGAGTGAACTTCTGCAAACCGGCCACCCTCTTCCGGGCTCAGAAACTTGCCCCAGGAGACCCCTTCCGAGTAGGTGCAGCCACTCAATCCGCCCCAATGCACCGGCTCCGGGCAGATACGCACGGCATATCGATAGCGAGGAAGCGACAGTTCCGAGCCCAGGCGAAGATTGACGACATCGATGAAGGGCGCAACCTGCTGTGCCCAGTTGCGCGGCACACCACCTCCGATGGTGAAGATTCCCAACCGTTTCGCCGAGACGAGGCGTTTGGTGATATCCAGCAAATCAAGAAATGGATTGAATACCGGTGCGGTCGAAAAAAAAGACTCTGAATCGGCCTCTGCTCCCGGCCGGTAGGCCTCGCGCAATGTCTGAGTCGCCACATCGAGACCGAGTTCCGAGTCCGTAAAGGCTGGGACATAAACCGGCACTCCGGCCCGATAGGCGTTTCCTAGAATGCTGGGAAGAGCCCCTTCCTCGGTCAGCTTCCGGCCCATCGCCTGGTGTAGCTCAAAGGAACAGAGTGGCTCCGCAGGGTCACGCTCCCTGAGCACTCGGGTGATGAGTCGCTCGGCTTCGCTGAGATTCGCTTCCATCTCCAAGGTGTCGTACACCCGGTTATAGCCCTTCTCGTAGAGTTCCTCATCGCTTTGCGATGGATCGTGTTTGTAGTGGACCCCGCCAATCGCTTCGGAGAGGCCGTGGGCCATCAGCGCACCAGTAGAAACGATGATGTCGGCCATGCCATGGTCGATCATCGTGCACAGAACCCGACCCATTTTGGCGATTGTCATGGCGCCGGAAAGGGTGACCACGATGGTGCAGTCGGGATCCTCCACCATCTCCCGCAGCACCTCGTAGGCCTCGCCCAGCCGCCGCCCGGCAAAGGCCGTGCGGGACATTCCCCGCAGCATTTCCGCGAAGCTCGAGATTTTCTCCACATCGAGTGGCTCCAGCGGCTCGAGGCCGTCCTCTCTTCCGTCATGAAGGGTTCGTTTCATAGCCAAATTCTAACTCTCGCTCTAGAAGCTCGCTCTAGAAGCACCGCTCTTCTCGTTCACCGGTCTCGAGGCACCTCCCTCTTCGTTCCGGGAGCACCACCCTTTTCGTTCCGTTCCGGTTCGGTTCTCGAAGCCATCCAAGGGTCTCAAAGAACCAAGATTCGACGCCTACGCAAGGCGATCGCCCGCATTTGCGTCCCCCTAGATATGGCCAGACCAATACTCTACGTACCCCCGCAAGGTGGCTTGTTTCTCGTCACCACTCGCACCATCCAACAGCGCTTTCTCTTGCGTCCGAGCCGGCGCTTCAACTCACTAGCCTTGGGAATCATCGGGCGGGCTCAACGTAGACATGGAGTAAAGATCCACTGCGGAGCCTTCCTCTCCAATCACTACCACCTCCTGATCTCGGTCGAGAACGCCCAGCAGCTGGCTGCCTTCATGAACCTACTCAACGGCAAGCTCGCCAAAGAAGTCGGGCGCCTCCACGGATGGAAAGATCGCATCTGGAGCCGGCGCTACCGACCAACTCTGGTCAGCGAGGAGCCGGTAGCGCAGATCGAACGACTGCGCTACCTCTTGGCTCACGGATGCAAAGAAGACCTAGTCTCCAGCCCTCTCGATTGGCCAGGCATTCCCTTCGCCAAAGCCCTTCTTTCGGGAGAGCCTCTGCGCGGCGCCTGGATCGACCGAACCCAGCAGTACAACGCCCGCCGACGGGCTGAGGTCGCATCCGACGAGGAATTCTCGGAGCCTGAATTCGTTGAACTCACTCCGCTTCCGTGTTGGCAGCACCTGACTTCAGAAGACTATCGAGCGAGAATCCAAGGCTTGATCGACGACGTGGCAAACGAAACGGCTAAGAGACAACGCCGGACGGGACGAAAACCCCTCGGAGTGTCGCGAGTGCTGACACAGAGCCCGCTCCAGAGACCCAATCAGACGACAAAGTCGCCGGCTCCGCGATTTCACTGTGTTTCGAAGGACGCGCGCCGACGCTTGACAGCGGCCTACCGAGAATTCTTGGAGGCCTACAGGCGGGCAGCCGAGCGCCTGAAGGCAGGAGACCGCGGTGCGATCTTTCCCGCGGGGTGTTTCCCACCACGTCTCCCGTTTATTTTTCATCAGCTCGCACCGGATTGACATTGACGCGACGTCACTTCAGCGACCAAAAGACTGTCCAGTGTGATCCGCCAAAGCGGATTTGAGGTGAGATGTAGGCTGAAATCTCACCGCTTTGCATTTTCCACAGCCAGCTTCCCCAATACGGCCGAGGATCGGCGGCTAGCTTCAAGATGGACCCGATGGCAGACCGTCCAGGCGATCTGTAGAGCTGTTGTTTTGCCTCTGGCTTCAAGAAACCCTACGAAATGGGTGCCTCCTCGTAATGGCTGCGCCGCCACCGCCGCCGCTACCGCCTACTCCACGAAAAGGGTGCCTCGTCGCTACGGTGCCTCGTCGCTACCGAAAGGGTGCCCCTTCGAAAAGGGTGCCTGTGCCGCGCCGCCACCGCCGCCGCTACCGCCTACTCCACGAAAAGGGTGCCTCGTCGCTACCCAACGAAAAGGGTGCCTCGTCGCTACGGCTACCGAAAGGGTGCCCCTTCGAAAAGGGTGCCTCGTCGCTACGGTACCCCTACGAAAAGGGTGCCTCGTCGCTACGTGGTACCCCTACGAAAAGGGTGCCTCGTCGCTACGTGAAGTCCGCGCCCAGGAAGATCACGGCCAGGATGATGGCGGCGACGGCCGCTGGGGAGATGTAGCGGATGAAGATCCGCCAGGATCCGTAGCTGAACCAGCCCGGTTGGGTACCGTCCATCAGTTCCGCCTCGGACTCTTTTCGGCTCAAGAACCAGCCGACCGCCAGGGTGATGAGGAAGCCGCCGGTGGGCAGCATCCAGTTGGCCGCGAGGTGGTCGAGGGTGTTGAACACACCCGCTTTGCCCTGGAAAACCTCGAAGGTCGAGAGCGGCTCCCAAGCCCCGAGCGAAAGGGCGCAGAGCAAGCTGATGGAGTACACGAATAAACCGCAGGCGGTGGTCGCTTTCTTGCGGCTCCAGCCACGTTCGTCGATGAAGTAGGCGACGACCACTTCGAGGAGCGAGATGGTGGAGGTCAGAGCCGCGAAGCCCACCAGCAGGTAGAACAGCGGCGCCAGGATTGCACCCATCGGAACCACCGTATAGAACAGCTCCGGCAAGGTGATGAAGAGCATGCCGGCGGTCGATCGGCTGATCTGCTCGGCCATGCCCGCCTTGGAGAAGATCACCGAGAACATGGTGACCGTCGCCGCCAGAGCGATGACCGTGTCGAGCACCACTACCATCCCGGCGGAGCGCACCACGGAGGTGTTTTTCTTGAGGTACGAGCCGTAGGTGATCATCGCACCCATGCCGAGGGACAGGGTAAAGAAGGAGTGTCCTAGAGCTTCGAGCACGCCGCCCCAGGGCAATTCCGAGAAGGTGGGGGCGAAGATGAAGGCGAGGGCCTCGCCGGCTCCCTCCATGGTCAACGCACTGCCCATTAGGATCACCAGGATGACCATCAAGGTCGGCAGCAAGACGCGCGCGATGCGCTCGATGCCTTGACCCACGCCCCGGAAGATCACCGCCATGGTGATGGCCATGAAGACGGCGGCCAGCGCCACCTGCAGCCAACCCTGGCCGATGAACCCCCCAAACACGTCCGCTGGCTTGAGAGTCTCCGGATAGCCGTTGATCGTCCAGTTCATGCAGCGCCAGAAGTAGGAGAGGGTCCAGCCTGCGACCACCGTATAAAAGCTCAAGATGACGAATCCGGTGAGCACCCCCCAACCGCCCACCACCCCCCAGGCCGGACCCACCGCCTCGCGCAATGCTCCGACGGCGCTGCGCTGGGTTTTTCGGCCGACCAGAATCTCCGCCACCATGATCGGAAAACCCACCGCCGCGATGCAAAGGAGGTATACCAGAACGAAGGCGCCGCCCTCGTTGTGCCAGGTGATGTAGGGGAACTTCCACAGATTCCCGAGGCCGATGGCACTACCGGCCGCGGCCAGTACGAAACCTAGCCGCGAACTCCAGTGACCGCGGGATTTCTGCATGTTTCTCCCCTCCAAGTCCTTCCGTGATCGGACTTCGTCACGACGTTGTTATGAGCTTGATGGCAAAGCCGATGGACAGTGTACACGCTGGGTGCTGCCCAGGAGAAGAGCGAGGAGCGGTACCCGAAAGGACCGAGTGCCGTTGGGGAGCCGTCGCGACACGGCTCCAGAGAATCAGAAAATAACGGCGCGGAGGATGGTTTCGCGGGTACCTACCAGGTCGTTGCTCTTCAACACGTGGCCATCGGTGGAGGCGAGGCCGTTGACCAGAGTCGGTGAGCGCTCGGAGAGATTGCGCAGGAAGACATCTTTCGCCACCTGGGTCAATTCGAACTGCTCCGGGGCGATATCCGCCTCGTCGGTCAACACGAGATCGCAGGTGGAACGCGCTCCGACCACCGCCCGGTCGCGCAGCAGCACCCGATATTCGCGCCCTTTGCGGCTGCCGCGCAGAACCACGAAGCGGACGCTGCGAGGATCGACCAGCCGCTCCCCCTGCATCGCCTCGAATTCGGAGGTGTCCGGAACGGTAACCGGCGGCAAGGTGACCCCGCCGCTGGCGTTCGCATCGCCCTCGGTTCCCTCGGGAGCAGGCCGACGACGCATGCGCAGGAGCAACCAGATCAGCAGAGCCAGGGCGAGAAGCGCCAACCAGAGGAGAGGCTGACGCCACCAGGGCGCGCCCACGCCTCTTCCGCCGACGCCGCGGGCGGCGACGGTTCCCGCCTCCCCGGCCTCTTCCCCGGGGGCCTGGTCGGCGAAGCGGTCGCCGGTACCGACGGCGGGCGCCTCCGGCTCCTCGTCCGCCGAGCGCTGATCTGCGGAGTCGACATCAACGGCGGGCGCCTCGCCCTCGGTGGCGGGCCGGTCTCCCGCCGTCGGGGTCGGCAGCAGGCGAACATCGGTGCCCTGGGAGAGCAGCCGGTGGCCCTGCTGTAGGCGGATCTGAAGGCGTCGGTTTTCGCCGTCGAGTTGACAGTCCGGACAGCTCACCTCGGCCACCCACACCCGGCGGATGGCGTCCCTGGCAGCACGGTATCCGTCCTCGAACCGTTCGCCGCCGTCGATGAAAGCACCACCGGAATTGGACGCCAGCCGGTGGAGCACGCCGAGGTATCTCTCGCGCTCCCCGGCCGGCTGCTTGCTCACGCCGATGGCGTAGATCGGCATGGGATCGGTGCGTAGCCGCTCCAGTACGTCGTCCGCCAGCAGGCCGCTGCCCTCGTCCTTGCCGTCCGTCAACACCACCAAGACCGGTCGTCCGGGGATTTCACGATCTCGCTGGCGACCGATCGCCAGGGCGTCGACCATCGCCCGGTGGAGGAGCGTTTGGTCGTCCGTCGGGCCGAGGCCGGCGAGACCCTCGCGCAGCGCTTGCGGATCGCTGGTGAAGTCCACCACCAGGCGACTGTAATCACCGAAGGCAATGATCGCCGCGCGATCCGTCTCTCGAAGATCTTCAAACCACAGCTCGAGGGCCTGGCGGATGCGGTCGAACTCCCGTTCGCTCAGGGATTTCGAGATGTCCACCAAGAAGATGTAGCCCACACCCTCGCCGGTATCGTCAAAGGGCTCGACGCTGGCAACGTCGGTCTGGTCGCCGCCGAGGGTGGCCTGTAACTGATCGGCGGAGACGTTCTCCACCGGCTTTCCCTCGTCGTCGAGTACGTCGAGGTAGACCCGCACGGTGGTCGGACGATCGCTGACCTGCCGGGCGTGGCCGAGGGACAGGCTCTGGCCGGGTTGCGCCACGGCCGCACCGGTCCCCAGCAGGATGGCGAGCAGGAGAGTCGGGAGGAGGCGTTTCATGGGTGTGGAGGTGATCGGCAACGGTGAAGAGAGCGGAAACTCTAGGCTTCCGCCGACGGTCCGGGCCCGGTGGAAACCGCTCGCGATTTCGGCGAGCCGACCCAGGAGCCCTGCGCAAAGTCCACCCGCATGCGTCGCAACAGGTCGAGGGTCGCGGCCTCGTCCACTCCTTCGGCGATGGTCTTGAGCTGCATCACGTGACCGATGTGGTTGACCGCTTCCACCAGCGCCTGCTGGGTCGGATCTGCCGTCATTCCGCGGACGAGATTGCCGTCGATTTTCAAGAAGTCTACCGGCAACTCCCGCAGCGTGGCAAAGGAACTCCGGCCGCGGCCGAAGTCCGCCAGAACGAAGCGAAACCCCTGCTCTCGCAGCTCGCTCATGTGGCGGCGGGTTTCCGGAGAGTCCGCGTCCTCGGTAATGATGAACAGGATGCGCCGGCGCTCAGTGTCTAACCGACGGGTCTGAGCACGCGCAAAGGTCACGAAGCTGGGGTCGGCTATCGATTGGCGGGACAGGGGAATTCCCACCCGCACCGGCCGTTTCTCGGTCACCAAGATCTCGCACGCTCGGCTCACCACCCAGCGATCGATCGCTGCCGACAGGCGATGCTTTTCGGCGATCGGAAGGAATTCTTCGGACTCCAGAAGTTCACCGCTCGCACCCACCATGCGAACGGACAGTTCAAACCGCTCACACCCCTCAGCGCCAGCGGACTCGCGATCCACCACGGGCCGAACGGTCTGCGAGAAGAGGCGTAGACCATCGCTCTCGAGGGCGTGATGGATGGCGCGCACGCGATCCACCAGGCTCCAACGATCGGAAAGCTCGTCGTCGTCGGGCCGGTATTCGCGGATCTGGTTGCCGCCCTTCCGGCGAGCGGCCGCCGCGGCCGCCGCGGCGGTTTCCATCGCCTGCTCGGCACCGCCGCGCAAACTCACAAAAACCAAGCCGAGGCTGGCGCGAACCTGAAAGCCGCGCCCGGCGCCGCCGAAGCGCATGCTCACCAATTCCCGCAGCAAGCCGTCGGTGATCTCCCGGGCCTTTTCCGGCGGGCAGTCGCGCAGCAGGATGCCGATCTGACTGCCCTCGAGGCGTCCGAGGACGTCCCGTCCGCTGAGCAGGCATTTGAGCAACGAAGCGCTCTGCGACAGCACCTCGTTGCCGGCCCCGAGGCCATTGACCTCGTCCACCAACTCCAGTGAGTCGAAGTCGAGATGACAGAGGGCGAGCGCTTCTTCCGGCTGACCTTTGGCCGCTTCTTCGATCACCGCCTGCAGCCGGCTCTCGAATTCCGGCCGACGGGCCAGGCCGGTCAGCTCGTCGTGAGTGGATAGGTAAGTCGCTTGGCGGGCGGCCGTCTGCTCTTCGGTGAGATCCCTTACGACCAACACCATGCCCTCGACGACGCCCTCGCCATCGCGCAGGGCCGACGCCAGCAGGCGGATGTCGCGTTCGCCACCGGGCCCCAGCAGCGAACAGTGCATCGCCCCTTCGGCCTGCAGACAGCGACGCAAAGGATCGGCCATCGGCTGCCGGCTGGCGGAATCGAGCAACCGGACGGCGCGCTCGAAGGAGCGGCCGCGCAGATCCACTCCACCCGTGCCCAGCAAGGTTTCGGCGGCGGTGTTCAGGAAGTCGATCTGCCCCGCCGCATCGGTCCGGATCACCGCATCACCGATCGCACGCAGGGTCACCTCCGCCCGCGCGCGCTCGACGCGCAGGGCTTCCTCGGTACGATGACGCTCGGTAACGTCCGTCGCCACGCCGACCACCCGGCGGCGCGGCCCGTCGACCGCCGCGCCGCGCAGCAGCACCCGCCGGTAGCCGCCCGGGTGGACTCCGACCGTTGGCGCGGCCGGCAGCAGGGTGTTGACCTCGATCGCAAGGGGTTGGCCGCTCTGCACGGTTCGCTGGAGGGCCTCCTGCAGCGCGGCTTGGTCCACCGGCTGGACGAACTTCACCAGGTCGTGGCGACGGAGCGGACCTTCGCCGCCGGTGAGCTGGCGCAGCGCCTCCTCCTCGCCCGGAGCCGAAACGTGATCCGCCTCGACATCCCAATTCCAGGTCACGCTGCGGCCGGCCCGCTGCGCCAGCTTCAGGCGAGTCTGCTGCTGGCGGCCGATCTGCTCCAGTTCCTTGAAGGCGGTGATGTCCGCCACGGCGAGCAGGATGTCCTCGGATTCGTCGACGCCCGGCAGCAGGCCCTTCGACAATTCGAACCAGCGCCTTTCGCCATCGGAGCGTTGGAAGGCGACTTCCAACGATTCTGCCGAGGGCGTCCCGTTGTCGCTCAGGAAGCACTCCAGCTCGGCGGCGCCGAAGGTTTCCGCCCAGGTGGAGAGGGGGCCGTCCAGCAGTTCCCAGCGGGGCCGGCCGAAGAGGTCCAGGGCACGGTCGTTGACCGCCACCGGTTGAGCCCCGCGGCACAACACCAGGGCGACCGGCGCGTGGTCGAACCACGCGCTGTCCAGGGTTTCGCTTTCCATCGCAGAGACCGGAGAATGAGAGTGCATCATCGCCATGGTCAAAACCCTCCGGGGACCTCAACAGAGACCCCAAGAACGACCTTCAAAAGGGCATCGGATGGTAGCACGCAAGTGACCAAAAATAAAGTACTTGATCCGGTCGCCAGGAGAGGTTTGAGGTCCTCAATGCGTTCATATTCTGACGAGCCGATAGCTCGCCATTACACCCTCCGATCGGGCGACACCGGCGCACGCACCTTGCACCGCCCTCCGGCAACGGGGTACCTTGGGTGAAACGAGCGCTAGGGAGACCGCCCATGCCGAGAAACGAACCGTCGGTTCCGGAAGAGATTTCACCTTCCCGCTATATCGAGAAGGTGAGCCTGATGACCGGCGAAGTCCAGGACGAAGAGTTTTCCCCCCATCGGCTGCTGGTCAACAGCCATCGCGACTACCACGTGGTGGACATGCAGGCGCGGCGCTTCATGAGCCGGGTGGTGGCGGCCACCGGCGACGAGGATCGCGCCCGGCGACGGATGAAGGAAGTTCGGCGCCTCGGACACAAGACGGCGCAGATGCTCGCCAAGGTCACCCGCCAGGATCCGGAGAAGATCGCCAGCGCGCTCTTTGGCTTGAAGGACCGCGAGTATTTCTTCCGCTACAAGCGCCACCCGCACACCCGCGAGGAGATCGACCAGACCCTCGAACGGCTGCGCGGCGAGGCCGAAGCGAGGCTGACGGCGGCGACCGGGCCAGAAGGCAAGGGCCTGCGGGTGCTCCTCACCGGCGGCACCGGCTTCGTCGGCCAGGAGATCCTGTGGCAGGCGTCCCACAACGATGCCGTGCGCGAGTTGGTGGTGGTGATCCGCCCGAAGGAGATTCGCGACCGCAAGACCAAGGAGGTGGTGCGCACCCTGTCGCCGGCGGAGCGCGGCGAGACGCTCCTCGACCGCCTGTGGCTTACCGAACCCGAACAACGCCAGAAGTTCCGCTTCGTGGCCGGCGACGTCGAACAGCCGAACCTGGGGATTTCCGACGAGGACCTGGAGGAGCTGACCCGCACGATCACTCACGTCATTCACTGCGCCGCCAGCGTGGCCTTCGACGACCCCTACGAGAAGTCTTTCCGGGCCAACGTCACCGGCACCTTGAACGCGCTGCGTTTCTCCCACGCCCTGCAGTCGGCGCCGGACAGCCGATTCATCGCCCATCTGGGCATCGAGACGTCCTACATCCACGGCCGCCAGACCAGCGACGTGGCGCGGGAAGACGAGATCATCTTCCCGCGCAACTTCTACAACAACTACTACGAGCTGACCAAGGCGATCGCCTCGATCGAAACGGAGCGCTTCATGCTGGACAAGGGGCTACGGGTGGTGCAGCTCAATCCGGCGATCGTGATCGGCGAGTCTCGCGCCGGCAACAACCGCGGCGACACCAAGGTGGTGAACGCCCCGGTCAACGCCTTCGGCCGCGCCCACCAGGCCCTCACCGTTCCCAAGGAAGACCAGAAGTGGTTTGACCGCTCGACGGCTTCGGTGATCGCCAAGATGGCCTGCATCTTCCCGGGCGACCCGACCGCAGAGATCAACCTGATCCCGGTGGACCGGGTGGTGGAGGGCATCCTCGCGGCGCTCACCAAGCCCAGCGCCGTAGGCGAGCGGGTTCACCTGGCGACGGACAACCGCCTGACCTCCGAGCAGATCCAAAAGACGGTGAAGGAGGAACTCGGCGTGGAGGTCACGCTGGCGGATCCCACCCTGCACCGAAACATCACCCTGCCGGTTCTGACCCGCCTGCTCAAGGGCATCAAGCAGCCCAAGCTCGCCCACGCCCTGGACAAGCTCGGAACGATTTTCGGCGGATACAGCGAATGGGGCCAACCGATCCACGAAGTCGGCAACGACGTTCGGGTGTTGGGTCTTTCCCAGGAGCGGCCGAACACCCGTCACGCTTTTCGCATGCTCTGCCGGCACAACCGCTACGTGCAGAACTACGGCCAGGTGCGCGATGCGGACGAGATCTCTCGACGGGAGAAAGTCTGGTGGGACTTCATCCTCGAACTGGAAGAAGAAACCGGCCGGCCGGCGGGTGCCATGTCCGCCGAAGAGTTCCGCACCGCCGTCGAAGAGCGCCTCGACCTCGCGACCTTCGAACGGCGAAAGGAAGTGCCGCCGAGCTGAAGGCCGCTAGGCCGAGTCGGCGATGATCGCCAGGAATACGAAGCCGAAGTACAGCACGAAGATCGACAGCCCGGTGAGGAAACCCGCCAGGGTCCAGTTCTTGGCCTTGCGGGACGACTCCTGGGCGCCCGGAACGTCTCCGGCCTGCAGCTTGGGGTTGACCTGCGCCGCGTAGACGATCCCGACGATGCCGAAGATCTGACAGCAGAAGAAGGTCACCAGAATCGACTGAACCAGATAGGTCTTGACCGGTGGCGGCGGCGGTTGGTTGTAGTCGGTGAAGTTGCCACAACTCGGACAGTTCCGGACCCCGGTCGCCAGCGCGTCACCACATTGCGTGCAGTACATTTTTCGATCTCCCTCAGGTTCGTTGCAGACCGTTCATCGGGGGGCCGGCTCGCGCAGCGGTCCCTCGGTGGCCATCACCAAGTCCTCGTCGTAGGCACCCCGTTCGATCAGCCCCGCCTCGTAGGACCACGGATCGTCGAACTCGAACACGCCGTCACGACCGGCGCTCACCAAGCGGAAGCCCTGGCAACCCTCCGAACCCCAGGGGCCGCTACCGCAGCGATACACAAAGGGCCTCTCCCAACCATCGGTGCGCGGCATGGCTTCGAGGTAGTCGGGCTCTAGTGCCGCCGACAGGGCGGCGATGGTGGTGACATCCGGGAATTGGCCGTTGTCCAGAGCATAGGCGTTCAAGGCGATGCCCACGTCCCGGAAGTCGGCCAGGGTACGCTTCTGCTTGGCCATCTGCAGGGCGTCGAGGAAATTGGGAATCAGAAGCGCGGCCAGGATGCCGATGAAGGCGATGAGGACGAAGCCCCCGATCACCGCCAGGACGACCTTGAGCCCGATCGACATGCCGGCAGAACCCGAACTACCGGCGGGCGTCCGACGGGCACCGCTCGGGTCCTTTCCGCACACCGGACAGAAGCCGGCGCCTTCAGCAACGCCCCGTCCGCAGTGGGCGCAAAAGCTCATCTTCCCCCCCTTTCTCTACCGCCCGGCGAGCGGAGACTCACATTGGCCCCTCAGTAGAAGAGTTCATTTTACCTGCGCCGCGGCGTACCTCAACCCATGCCGGACCAGCGGGCCCGAGGGTCACCTCGCAGCGGACAAGGGAATGCGGCTGGCCGCCTCCACTTCGAAAGGGTTGTCCGCGGCGCCGTGGCGATGGCGCAGCACGGCGGCGAAGGCGATCATCGCCGCGTTGTCGCCGGAATAGGTGAGCGGCACCGGCGACACCTCCACCCCGTTGCTCTCGCCCCAGCGGGCGACTTCCCGGCGCAGCAGGCGATTGGCGGCCACTCCGCCGGACACGGCGAGCTTTCGCGGCAACGCCGCCCCTTCGAAGAGGCGTTCCAGGCGATCGATGATCTGGCCCACGGCCGAGGCCCGGAATCCGGCGAGGAGGTCGAGCACCGGCTGGGGGGCGGGGGCGCCGGCCGAAAGATCCGTCGCGACGCCGGCGCGCTCCAGCCGTTCGATCGCCATCAGCGCCTGGCTCTTGAGGCCGGAATAGGAGAAGTCCAGACCGTCTCCGGAACAGGCGGCAATGGCGAAGGGCTGCTCCCCGGCCCTCCCTTGCTCGGCCAGTTCGTCCACCCGCGGGCCCTGGGGATAGGCAATCTGCAGACGCTTGCCGATCTTGTCGAACACTTCGCCCATGGCGTCGTCACGGGTTTCCGCCAGGGTCGAGGTGGCGCCGCGCATCACCCGGAAGAGATTGGTGTGCCCACCGGACACCACCAAACCCACGAAGTCCTCGGGCACCCGGTCGGCGGGCGCGGCGGCGGCCGAGTCGGCAGCCAGGAAGGGCGAGTACAGATGGCCTTCGAGGTGGTGCACGCCGTAGAAGGGCAGCCGGCGACTCCAGGCGAGGGCCTTGCCCAGGGACAGGCCGACGAGCAGCGACCCCATCAGGCCGGGGCCGCGGGTCGCCGCCACCGCATCGACTTCCGTCATCGAGACGCCCGAGCGTTCGAGCGCCTCGGAGGAAACCGCCGGCCAGTTGCGCAGGTGTTCGCGCGAGGCGATCTCCGGCACCACGCCGCCGAAGGGCCTGTGCGCTTCGAGCTGGCTCGACACCACCGAGGACAGCACCCGGCCGTCGCCGGCGAGCACCGCGCAGGCGGTGTCGTCGCAGGAGGTCTCGATGCCGAGAATGATGGGGCCTTTCCGCACGGTCGTCATGAAGCGATATTGTTGCACTTCACCGCCGCCTCGGGTTCGAAACAGCCTTCCCAGAGGGATTCCCTCCGAGCCGGCCGACGCCAGCGATTCAACCGCTCAAAAAGCCTCGATTCCCGCCATGCCCACACCCTTTGCCCTCAACGGACTCGGCCGCATCGGGCGCGCTGTTTTGCGCCTCGCCGCCGATCGTCCGGAGGTGCAGCCGGTGGCGATCAACGACCCGGCGCCGACGGCGAGTCTGGTCGCGCGTCTGGCCCACGATTCGGTGCGCGGCCCGCTGGCCCATGGAGTCCGGCCGGAAGGCGACGGACTGCGCCTCGGGGAACACTGGATCCGGCACTTTCGGCAGGCAGAACCGGCGGAGATTCCATGGCACCAAAGCGGTGCCCGGCTGGTCGTCGAGGCCAGCGGCCGCTTTCTCGGCGAGGCCGCCCGAAGCCACCTCGGGGAGTCCGTCGAGCGGGTGGTGCTGTCGGCCAACAGCGACCATGCGGACGTTACCCTGTGCCCCGGGATCAACGACCACGGCAACCTCTACGATCCGCGACGCCACCGGCTGGTCAGTGCTTCGTCCTGCACCACCAACTGCCTGGCCCCGGTGCTCGCCGTGCTCGATGCGGCCGGCGGCATCGAGCGAGCAGCCTTCACCTCGGTCCACAGCTACACGCCGAGCCAGAAGCTGTTCGACGAACCCGGCGAGGGAGAAGGGGATGACCGGCGACGGCGCGCCGCGGCGCTCAATCTCATCCCCCTCGCCTCGACCACCCCGGCGGCCATCGGCCGGGTGCTGCCGCACCTCGCCGGACGCGTCGACGGCCGGGTGGTGCGGGTGCCGACGCCGGCCGGCGCGCTGCTCGAGGTGACGGCCCACCTCTCGCACAACACCGAAGCGGAGGCTCTGCGAGGCGCCTTTCGGCGCGCCGCGGAGAACTCCCTGCGAGGCATTCTGGCGGTGACCGAAGACGCTCTGGTGTCGTCGGACTTCATCCATCGCCCGGAATCGGCGATCATCGACCTACCGCTTCTCGGCCTCACCGACGGCCGGCTAGCCCGGGTCGCCGCCTGGTACGACAACGAGTGGGGATACGCCCATCGCCTGCTGGATCTCATCGTCCGCCTGGGCGGCGACACCGAGGTCTGAGAACCGGATTTCGAGCACTGCTGAGGAAATGTCATGACCCGACTGCTGACCCTCGACGATCTCAAACCCTTGGCGGCCGGCACCGCCGTATTCGTGCGGGTGGACTTCAACGTGCCCCTGACGGATGAGGGGAAAGTGATCGACGACACCCGTATCGTCGAAGCCCTACCAACGCTGCGCGAACTGATCGACGCCGACTGCCGGCTGATCCTCGGCTCCCATTGCGGCCGACCGAAGGGGAACCCGGATCCGCGCTACAGCCTGCGGCCGGTCGCCGATGCCCTTGCCGAGCACCTCGGTCAGCCGGTGGCCTTCGCCGAGGACGCCGTCGGCGAGAGCGCCGAGAAGACTGTCGCAGGCCTCTCGAACGGTCGAGTGTGCCTGCTCGAGAACCTCCGATTCGAAAGCGGCGAAACGGCGAACGAACCGGCCTTCGCGGAGCGCCTGGCGGGCTTCGCCGAGGCCTACGTCAACGATGCTTTCGGTACCGCCCATCGCGCCCACGGTTCCGTCGTTGGGGTTGCCGAGCGGCTGGAGCACCGCGCCGCCGGCCGCCTCATCGAGCGCGAAGTGAAGGCCCTCGGCCGTCTCCTCGATGCGCCGGAGCGACCCTTCGCGGCGATCCTCGGAGGGGCCAAGATCGGCGGCAAGATCGACACCCTGCAGAACCTCCTGCCACGCCTTGATCTGCTGCTGGTGGGCGGCGGTATGGCCAATACCTTCCTGGTCGCCCAGGGCCACGATCTCGGCGATTCGCTGGTGGAAAACGAGCGGGTGGAAATGGCCGGCTCCATCTTGCAGGACGCCAAAGACCGCGGTGTCGAGGTGAGGCTGCCGGTCGACCTGGTCGTCACCGACGATCTGAATCAGCCCACCACGGTCACCTCCGTAGGGGTGGACGCGGTGCCCGGCGACTGGAAGGCCGTAGACATCGGAATGGAGTCCCGCCGCGCCTTCGCCGGGGCCGTCGCCCAGGCCAGAACGCTGTTCTGGAACGGCCCGCTGGGAGTGTTCGAGAAAGAACCTTTCGACCAAGGCACCCGCGCCGTGGCCGCTGCGTTGGCCGGCGGAGACGCCTTTACGGTGATCGGGGGAGGCGAAACCGTCGCCGCTGCGCGCCAAGCTGGGGTGGCCGACGAACTGGGCCACGTCTCCACCGGCGGTGGTGCTTCCCTCGAATTCCTCGCCGGCAAGAAGCTACCGGGCATTGCGGCCCTGGAGATCGATTGATGAGCCGCAAGCCGCTGGTCGCCGGCAACTGGAAGATGAACCTGTTGCGGGCCGACGCCGAGAACTTCTGCCGCCGCCTGGGGGCGGGCGACATCCGGGGAGTCGAAGTGGTGATCTTCCCGCCCTACCCACTGCTCGACACCGTCGCCCGCGGCCTCGGCGTTTCCACTGCCGAAACTGCCGAAACCGGTGCCACCCTCTTCGACGCCGGCGCTGACTCCGGTGAGGCCGGCTCCGTCGCCGCCTGGGGGGCGCAGGACCTCCATCCGGCGGACTCCGGAGCCCACACCGGCGATGTCTCCGGCCACCACCTGGTCGACGCCGGTTGCCAATGGGTGCTGTGCGGCCATAGCGAACGGCGCCAGGACCACGGCGAAAGCGATGACCTGGTGGCGCAAAAAGTCGCCGCCGCCGGCCGCCACGGCCTCACCCCCGTGCTATGCCTCGGCGAAACCGCCGACGAACGCCGCTACGGCAAGACCTTCGAAGTCCTCGACCGGCAGCTCGCCTCAGCCCGGGCAGCCCTGCCCGAGGGATTCGTACTCGCCTACGAACCCATTTGGGCGATCGGCACCGGCGATACCGCTTCCCCGGTCCAAGCCCAGGAGGCCCATGCCTTCCTCCGCCAAGGCCTGGCGGACCGCTTCGGGCCGGTCATCGCCGACACCACCCGCATCCTCTATGGCGGCTCCGCCAAACCCGCCAATGCCGGTGAACTCTTCGCTCAACCGGACCTCGATGGTTTCCTCGTCGGAGGAGCGAGCCTTGACCCGAAGCCGTTCCTCGCTATCATTGGCGCTTGCGCCTGACGGCGGAGGTTCGTCGGCGACGTTCAACCTCGGAGGTTCACAACGGTGATTTACCTACTCTCTACGATTCACGTCCTGGTCTGCATTTTTCTCATCCTGGTGGTTCTTCTCCAGCAGGGTAAGGGCGCGGACCTTTCGGTCTTTGGCGGCGGCAGCACGCAAACCGCCTTCGGCGCGCGCAGCGCCGCCACCGTGCTCCACAAGCTCACGGTGTTCTGCTTTGTAGCCTTCATCCTCACCACCATCGGCATCGCCTTCGTGCAGAAGGGCGGCAGCGCCTCGGTGGTCGGTGACGAAGCCCCGGCCCCGGTGGCGGAAGAAATCGACCCGGTTGACTTCGACGGCGGGACGGATGGAGAAGCGGTCTCCGTCGATCCGATCGCCGCCCCGGCCGATGGCGCCGAGGCTTCCGACGAGGCGACCCCTTCCCTCTCGGCGGTTGACGAAAGCGGTACTGAGCAAAGCGCGGCCGACGGACCAGAAGACCCGTCGAACAACCAATAGAACCGGTAGCCGGCATCGGCCAAGGAAAGCCGCTTCCCGCTGCCGAACACTCCTGCTACTATGACGTCCGCGCCGAAGTGGCGGAATTGGTAGACGCGCACGGTTGAGGGCCGTGTGGGGCAACCCGTGCCGGTTCGAGTCCGGCCTTCGGCACCATCTCCGAGTACCCCCCAAGATCGCAGGACAGTTCAGGGACACACGCCTTCTGCGCCCTTCGAAGGACCTCGCTCGAAAAGGGTGGCACCTCGATGAGCTCGGGACACAAGCCTGCACCTCGATGAGAAGCCCTCGACGAAAAGGGTGGTACCTCGATGAGGTAGCACCTCGATGAGGTAGCACCTCGATGAGGCACCTCGATGAGAAGCCCTCGACGAAAAGGGTGGTACCTCGATGAGGTACCTCGATGAGAGGGGTGGCAGATGTATTTGCATCCGCCGATGGCTGGTGGCATCGATCCGTGAAACGTTCATCGATCCAGCGCCCGCAATTCGCTCCCGCGCAGCCCTCGACGAAAAGGGTGGCACCTCGATGAGGCCCTCGACGAAAAGGGTGGTACCTCGATGAGGTACCTCGATGAAAGGGGTGGCAGATGTATTTGCATCCGCCGATGGCTGATGGCTTGGGTCGGTGAAACGTTCATCGATCCAGCGCCCGCAATTCGTCCCCTCGTCGCTCGATTACGCCTAAAGCACTATCCCCAATAGACTTGCATTCTGAATTCGGACTCCCGCCAGGCGATTCCCGAGACCCTTCCGGCGTCAAAATCGTTCAGGTGATATTGCCTTTTCGAATTTCCGGTGCAAGACTCTCGGGCCAGTCGGCGCACCAGAGGCGGCCCAGCAGTCCTCGCAGGGCCGCCCCGAGACAACCCGAGGAGGGCTCTTCACGATGTCTGAAACCGGAACCGTTAAGTGGTTCAACAACGCCAAGGGGTTCGGATTCATCGCCCGCGAGGGAGATGCCGACGTGTTCGTTCACCACACGGCGATCTCGATGGAGGGATTCCGCAGCCTGGAGGAAGGGGATCGCGTCACATTCGAGGTGACGGACGGTCCGAAGGGCCTGCAGGCGCGCAACGTGGTCCGCACCGAATAGAAGGCTTCCTCACCGGGAGACCCGGTGAGGAAGTCGGATTTCTAGATTGTCACTCGGCGGCCTCCGCTGCGGCCATCTTCGCCGAGTTGATCACCACCGCTTCCACCGGGACATCCTGGTGCCCGGCCTTGCCGGTGGTCTTGACGCCGCTGATGGCGGAGACCACTTCCATCCCCTCGACCACCTCACCGAACACCGCGTAGCCCCAGCCCTGGATGGACTTGTCCCGATGGTTCAGGGAGCGGTTGTTGGCGGTGTTGATGAAGAACTGGGCGGAGGCGCTGTCCGGGTTCATGGTGCGCGCCATGGCGATGGTGCCGCGGGCGTTCTTGAGGCCGTTGTCCGCTTCGTTGGCGATCGGCTCGCGGGTCGGCTTTTGCTGCATGTCCGCGGTGAAGCCGCCGGCCTGGATCATGAATCCGTCGATTACGCGGTGGAAGATGGTGCCGTCGTAGTGACCCGACTCTACGTACTCGATGAAGTTGGCGACGGTCTTCGGGGCCGCCTCGGCATTGAGTTCGAGGACGATCGGACCGAGGGAAGTGTCGAGCACCACCCGCGGACGGGCGGAGTCCCCGGCGCCCGAAGCACCCGCGGCGGAAGCGCCGACGGCGGCGAGGCCTACGATCAACAAAGGGATGGCTGAGCTCATGGGAGTGTCTCCTTGGGGTGAGAATCGTGGGTTCAGATCGGCGGCGCCGGTTCGCCCTCCGGTGTCCGCCGGCCGACAACCGGTGCGCGACGAACGACCGAGTCAGAGGTCGATCCGTTTCGCCCCGCCGCATTCGGAACAGGGGCAGATGGTGCGCAGAAAGTCGAATCGATAGATGCCGGTGCCATGACCGTCGGACCACAGGATCGACAGGGCATAGTTTCCGACCGGCTCAATAATATCCGCCGTCACAGCTCCTGCCGGGGGCCTGAAAACGATCGAAGTTCCGCCGTGGCCCTGACAGCCGGCACACGGACACCAACCCCGCAGGTACCGGTAATCGAAGTCACCGGAATGCCCGTCGGACCAGGTCAGGCGGAGAACCGACTCTTCGGGGAGGCGGCGCGCCTCGGTCACGTGCACGTCGGATGAGATCATGGCGAGGTGATCGGCGTCCCCGAGTATCTTCCGGCCTCGGGGATGACTCAGGCGCGAATCGTAGCACTCCGCGGCAGCGTCGAGGGACCCGCCACATCGGGGTACACCCGATCCCGCCCCTCCTCCTTGGCCGCATACAGGCTCTCATCAGCGGCGGCGATCAGATCCTCGGCGATGGGCGAAGCGGCACCCCCTTGCGAATTCCCGAGAGGGGCGAGATCTGCCAGCGAAGCCAGGCCGATGGAGACGGTCACCCGCGCTTCTCCTTCTTTCGCCGGAAGCGTTGTCTCGCGCACCGCCTTCAGTAGTTTCTCGGCCACCGCCGCGGCCCCCGGCAAGTCGGTCTCCGGCAACACCAGGAGAAACTCTTCGCCACCGTAGCGACCCACCGCATCGGTGTGGCGCAGTTCGTCCTGAATGGAGCGTGCCAACAACCGCAGCAGGCCGTCCCCGGCGAGGTGCCCGAAGCGATCGTTGATGCCCTTGAAGTGATCGAGGTCGGCGAGTCCGATAGTGAGCGGCCGGCCGTAGCGCAGCGCCCGGTCGAACTCCTCGTCGAGCTTGCTGAGGATTGCCTCTCTCCGCAGCATGCCGGTGAGGCTCTCGTAGGTGGCAGATTCAAACAGCCGGGCGTTTTCGAGAACTGAGGCCACCTGGTGGGAGAGCAGCGAGAGAAGCTCCACCTGTTCCGCCGTGAAGGCGCCGACGGGCCGCTCGCCCAGCAACAACAGCCCGACCAACCGGTCGCGGCTGAGAAGCGGAATCGCCAGCTCCGCCCGGACATTCTCGGCGAAGTGGGCGAAGGGCTCGCTCAGGGGGGCGAGCTGGTCGATGGGCAGCGCCCGGCGAGCCTTCTCGACCGCCACTACGGCGGGATCTTGCAGGGTGAGGAGCGGCCACAAACCGGAACCCGGCACGCCGCGCGATGACAAGGTGGTCAACAGGTGGGAGGCCGGATCGGCTATGGTGAGGGTGGCCGAGCGGGCATCGAAGATCTCTCCCAGGCCGGAAACCAACCGTTCGCCCATGCGCGGCAATTTGCCTTCCGCCGGAAGGTCCGCCGCCAGGTCGATCAATCGTTGGCGCAACGCTTCGCGCTCCGGAAAGAAGCGCCGTTCGATCATGTGATGAAGGGCCCGGCGCAACGGACCGAACAGCAGTCCCAACAACAGGGTGGCACCGGAGATCACCCATACCGAGCCGGCCTCGCCCACACCCCGCGAGACCAGCGCTCCTCCCGCCCCGATGGAAGCATAGAAGAGCAGCAGCAAGATGCCCGTCACCAGGTTGTAGACCAGGTCGCGCCGCACCGCCAGTTCGAGGTCCAGCAGGTGGAACTTGAAGATCGCCACGAACACCGCCACCGGGTAGAACAGCAAAACCAACGGTTCGAGGGTCTGCCAGCGCCCCAGAATCTCACCGGAACGAATCCACGGCGCCGTCGCCAAGACGAAGATCAACCAGGGCGTCATGCCGGCCAGCACCACCGCCGCCTGGCGACGGCCGACAGGCTCCGGAGACCGCCAGGCCTGGCTCGCCAACAGCACCGCCAGAGCCACCGCCCAGATGGGAAGGCCATAGCCCAGCAACGCCCGCTCGACCTCCAGGCTCGACCACGGCAGCATCCGGCGGCCCAGCACGTCCTCGGTCATCAGAGCGAAAGTGGCGAAGGCCGCCGGCCCGAGGCCGGTGACGTAGTAGCAGGGCACCACCCACCGGCGGCGCTGCAGCCAGTCCGGCCGACCGGGAATCAGCGAGGCGAGGTGGAGTTCGAGGCCGATCTGCAGGCCGGTGATCAAGTAGAAGAGACTCACCAACACGGCTGTCAGCAAGAAGGGGCCGGAACCCCCGGTGGGCATCGCGAGTTCCAACGCCACGGCGACCGAGAACGCCAGCAGGAGCCGACCTCGCAGATGATCGGACGATTGCACCAACACCAGCAAAACGAGGGCCCAGTAGGCCATGACGGTGATGACGACGAAAATGAACTCGGGCCAGCCGGCAGGCTCTCCCGGCGCGATGGAAAATCGCAGTCGGGCGCCCTCCCGCTCGACCTCGAAAGGGACCGGTACGCCACGCTCGAAGGTATTCGCTACCCGGTCCCAGTCGGCCAGTCGACGAATCTCTTCCGTTCCGATCCTCACCACCCGATCCCCGACCCGCAAGCCTCCCTCTTCGGCCGCGCTGTCGGTGCGAACCTCGGCCACATCCACCCCGGCGCCACCGGTCTGGGCCAAAGCAACGCCCACCCGCTGTCTGGAACTTTCGGCTCGCTCCAAGGCCTGAAACATCAGCAAGGCGAACATCAGCGAGCTACCGGCGACGGCGAATAGACTCCGCAGGCGTTCTCTCCGGCCCGGACGTGTCCGTGCGGAACCGACTTGCGCGCGACCGATCAAGGAAAGTCTCTGGTGCCCATCGGGGTCCATGGGCCACAGCGCACCAGCCGTCGGGCGGTCATCGCCGTACCGAGCAACGCACCGTGTTGGTGGATCGCCATCTCCCCGTAGCGGCTACAGGTCGGATGGAAGCGGCATCGCGTTCCTAGACGCGAAACGACCGGAGAAAGAAACTGCTGGTAGAAGGAGATGCCGCCGGTGAGAAGGTGCACGCTGACTTGCCGCTCCGCGGGACGGGCCCAGTCCACGAACAGGGCCAGAAGCAGGATCCAGGCGAACAGCCGCCCGCGCGACGGAAATTCGAGGAAGCGCTTTTGCCGCCGCACTTCGGTGGTCAACTCTCGCTCGGGGAGGGGCAACCGATCAGGCACCGCTCCAGATCAGATAGAGCCAGTTCGCTACCACCGTCGCGATCACCGCCCAGCGCTGCGGATCGGTGAGCGTGGCGGGAGGCATCGGCGGCTCCCGGCGGAGCAGAACCAACGCCCCGGCGACCAAACCGCCAACGATCAAGAACACCCAACCGAGGGTCGCCAGCGGCGAGACGGCCAGCGCCGCCAGGGGATCGAATTCCGCCAGGGCCAGCGCCGAGCGGGTGGTGCCGCAGCCGGGGCACGGCACCCCCGCCAAGAGCTTCCAGGGACAGGCCGGCAGCCCCGCGGCGATGCGGGGAGCCCACGGCGACAGCGCGACGAGCGCCACCGCCAAGGCCCCCCAGATCGAACCGAGCTGCCGGGCCGGACTCACCCTCCCGCCTGACCGATGGCGGACATCAGGGCCGCGCCGCCGAGGATGAAGGCGATGATGATACAAGCGCAGCACAGACCGATCGGGATGAGCACGCCAGCAGCCGCTTTACCCTCGGTCGTCTTGTGCATCCGAGCGATGCCGATGATCGACAGAAAGATGGTCCAGACCATGGCGATCAACCCGCCGACGAGGGGGACGATCTGCGCCAGCGATGCCGTCTGGGAGTAGGCGACTCCGCGGAAGGTTCCTTCGAATCCGACGTTAGCGTCCACCGCCTTCAAAAGCATCAAGATCAGATGGACAATCCCCGCCCAGACGAACATGAAGGCGGCGATATAGAACGGCATGAACACGATGGTGAGGATGATGCTGGCGCCGCCTCCCGCCATCATCGGCCCCATCATGTCCTGGTACTCCGCGGGCATCATCGCCATCCAACTTCCCTGGAACAGCAGACCCCAGATTTGGCCGACGATACCCGCGACGGTGCCGATGATCACCGCGTAGAGCAGCGGGCTGACGAAGTCACCCTTCTCCTGGGCGCGGGCGTAGGCCTCGCGCGGAGAGGTCACGAAAAGCTTGACCGAGTCGATCAAAGCCGGCATGAAGCCGACCTGCGAGCGGTTCTCCCAGGGCAGGGAAGAATCCGAGGTCGGGCCGTAGGGCGGTCCCCCGGCAGGAGGTCCTCCGGCCGGCGGCGGTGGCGGTGTGTGCATCGGTTCTGACATGGTTCCCCTCCTTCATTACTGCGTTTTGCCCGACG
This sequence comes from Acidobacteriota bacterium, assembly GCA_039030395.1. Lineage (NCBI taxonomy): Bacteria > Pseudomonadati > Acidobacteriota > Acidobacteriota bacterium. Next base: position 137,469 of record JBCCEF010000006.1, on the reverse strand, counting down.
GAGCGGGCCGATTGATTTCCTGCCGCCGGACGCTCAGTGCGGCAAAGTACCGGTGGCCAGGCGACCGAGCCACAGCGCCCCGAGAACCGTCACGTGAGCCCACAGCAGCGGCTCCAGACGACCCGTCAGGGCGCTCACCGAGCGGCCGCTCAGATGAACGCCCCACAGCAGCCACCCGATCGCTATCTCGAGGGCCACGATCGGCGCCAGCGGGTGAAAGGCCCAAGCCTGCCACAGGTTGCCGGCGGCGAGACGGCCAAAGGCCCGGGTCATGCCGCATCCGGGACACGGAACGCCGCTCGCCACGCGGATCCAGCATGCCGGGCCGGCCGCGGCGATGTCGGCGGTGGCGGACCAGCGCAAAGCCAGGACGGCCCCGGTGGCGAGCACCGGGACTCCGGCCCACAGCAGCCATCGCCACCCCGACCGCACGGATTCCCGTCAGCCTGGATTTCTCGTCGGCGACCGTTGCGAGAGGCCGTAGGTCGCTGAAGATGCAAGGCATCCGTGGGTTCTGCCACGAAGGCGTACTGGTAGTACGTCGAGGAGCAGGTTCCGCGGATAACGCAGCAGATTCAGTGACATACGGACTCGCAGTAGGTTGCCGGTGAGAAAGGCAGTCTAGAAGCGATCCGCGTACTGGCTCACGCCCGGCACGATCATGCGTCCACCGTTGACGCCCTTGACGATACACATGATGTGCAGAATCAAGATACCGATCCAGGCCACGAACGAAAGCACCGTAGTGAAGCATCCGACAATATCGCCCACGAAGGCCAGCACGATGCCCAGGATGAACAGGCCGATCCACAGCACGATCTCGACGGCGAAGAGCACCAAGCCGTGCTTGGCGTGCCACTGCACCTCGCGGTCGTCCTTTTCCACCAGCAGCGGAATCAGGGCGAGGAGCCAGAGGTACGACAGCACAATCATCAGCCCACGATTCTGGCTCGGCTGACCACCGGACGAGGGCGGAGGTGGCGGCGCCGACGGGGGTGGCGGTGGAGGTGGCGAAGCACTATCGCCCGGGCTCGGAGGCACAGGAGGTTCGGTCAAGGTCCTCTCCTTTGATGCGAGTGAAATCGAAAGCTGACGATGGCTCTCAGTGTACCAGTCCCCACTTCAGACGGGCCGGGATGTACCGGATCGCGGCTGGAGCCGCCCGGTCGTTCCAAAAACGGCGGCCAAGACGGCTGCCAAACCCACTCCAAGAACCGGGATCTAGCCTACACCGATACACACCGCTTTTCGCCGCCTCGGCGATCAATTCTTTGCGCCCTTCCCTCGAGGCTCTTGAAACCGCGATCTCGATACACTTGCCTACGCGCTGGCCGGCTCCGAGATTCAATTCTCCGTCGCGACTTCGAAGGTGGCTCCCAGGTCCGCCAGGGCCGCCTCGAACGAGTCGAGCTGGTCTTCGCGTATCCGCAGGGTGAGGCGTACCCGCACGCCGTAGTCTTCACCGACGAGCGAAACCAACGGCGGATTCACCAGCCGCTTGAGAACCCCGATCTGCTGATAGCCCACGGTCACGCAGCCGCCGACGGTCGGCGCGCGGACGGTCCAGGCCACCGCCTCGGCGGCCTGCCGGGCGGCCGCCGCATAGGCCCGCGCCAGACCGCCCTTGCCGAGCTTGGTGCCGCCGTACCACCGCACGACCACCACCAGAACGTCCGAGCGATCGCCCCCGCGCAGCACTCGCAGGATCGGCTGGCCGGCGGTGCCGGAGGGCTCGCCATCGTCCGAGCTGCGCTCGACGGCGCGCCGGCCGATACGCCAAGCAAAACAGTGGTGAGTGGCGCTCGGAAACTCGCGCCGGACGGCATCGAGAGCCGCGGTGGCGGCGCCTTCGGAGGTCACCGGCAGGAGCACGCCGAGGAAGCGGGATCCTTTCTCGCGAATCTCACCTCGCCCGGAAGACCTCGGCGCACGGTAGGTCTTCACCCGCCGGAAGGGAGCACCGGTGAGGCGACGGCGGACGACGCCACGGACGAACCGGTCAGGGAACGTTCATACAGGCTGCGGTAACGGGCCACCACCTGATCCTGGCCGAACTCTTCCACCGCCCGGCGCCGGCCGGCGGCCCCGAAGCGACGCGCCCGCGACGGATCCTGGAGCAACTCCAGGCAACGCCCGGCCATCGCCTCGACATCACCCAGCGGACAGAGGAAGCCGGTCTCGCCTTCGGCCACCACCTCCGGCACGCCCCCCACCCGGGTCGCCACCACCGGCACGCTGCAGGCCATCGCTTCGAGCACCGCCAGGCCGAAGGATTCCGTTTCGGATGTCAGCAAAAAGAGATCGGCGCCGAGCAGGCCCTCTTCGACCATCGGCATGTTGCCGACGAAGGTGATGGCGTTGCAGATCCCGTGGTCGCGACAGTACTGCTCGGCGGACGCCCGATCCGGCCCGTCGCCGATCATCAACAGGCGGGTCGGTACCCGCTCGTGCACCCGCCGGAAGACCTCTAGTACGTCGAGTACCCGTTTGACCGGCCGGAAGTTCGAGACGTGGACCATCACCTTTTCGCCGGCGGCGGCCCAGCGGCGCGCCCCCGGCCGGCCGGCCGCCGGATCGAAGCGCTGGGCGTCGATGAAGTTCGGAATCACCTCGATCGGCAGGTCGCAGTGGATCTCGTCGAGGGTGGTGCGGCGCAGGGACTCGGACACGGTGGTCACGGCGTCGCTCTCGACGATGCCGAAGCGGGTGGTTTCCCGGTAGCTCGGGTCGATGCCGACCAGCGTGATGTCCGTACCGTGCAGAGTGGTCACCACCGGCAGCGGTTGCGGGTGGATGATCTGCCGCGCCAGCACCGCCGACACAGCGTTGGGGACTGCGTAGTGGACATGCAGCACATCGAGCCGGTGGTGGCGGGCGACCTCGACCATCTTGGTCGCCAGGGCCAGCGAGTAGGGCGGAAACTCAAACAGCGGGTAGCGCGGCACCGTAACCTCGTGGAAGAACAGCCGCGAATTGAGGAAGGAGAGGCGGGAGGGCACCGCGTAGCTGATGACGTGGACCTCGTCGCCGCCCTCCGCCAAAGCCATCGCCAGCTCCGTCGCCACCACGCCGGATCCGCCGTAGGTGGGGTAACAGCTAATTCCGATCTTCATCAGCGAACACCTCCCGGCAGCAGCGCGAAGAGGTCCGACACGGCCAGCGCCTGGCGACTGCCGAAGGGCTCTCCAAATTCCGCCCCGATCACCTCGCCGAAGTGCCGGGCGCGCCCCTCGACGGCGCGCGAGAAAGCCGGCGTCGCCACCTTGGTCATCGGCTCGTCGCGCTCCTCGCCATCGTCCCCTTCGGATCCCCCCTGAGATCCAAAGTGGAGCTGGCTGCGATAGGCCGACAGGGCGGCGACCTTGCGCTCCCAGACCGGCGAGACATCGACGATAAAACGCGGCTCGAATAGGTCGTGCTGCATGTAGTGGAAGAAAGCTCCGGGTCGGTGAGCCTCGCCCCGGCCCCGGGAACGGGAGCGCAGCCCGGCATAGAACACCGCTGCGGCCACCAGTTCGTGCGCTCGGCCGTGGTCCGGATGGCGATCGGCCGGCGGCGGTCCGAGCACGATGTCCGGCCGGCGACGGCGCAGCAGAGCCATCACCTGCTCTTCCTCCGTCAGGCCGCGCCGCAGGGCACCGTCGCCGCAGTCGAGGATGTCGAGGTGTGCCGCCCTCAGCACCTCGGCGGCGGCCTCCGCTTCGCGCCGGCGCTCGGCGGCGGTGCCGCGGGTGCCCGCCTCACCGCCGGTGAGATGGGCGATTCCCACCCGGCGACCGGACGCCTCCAGCCGAGCCAGAGTGCCGCCGCAGGCCAGTTCCACATCGTCCGGGTGGGCTCCGATAGCCAGGACGTCGACGGTTTCGCTCATCGCACGGCGGTCCTCACGGCGTGATCACCTGCAGGATTCCGCCGTCCAGGGTCATCTGCCGCCAGTAGCTCTCGACGAAGCGGTCGCCGTATTTGCCGGGATAGTGCGCTGTGGAGACCACCCGCTCCTGTAGCGCGCCGGCCGGCAACAGGGTGTCGCGCAGACGCTCCACCCGCTGCAACCGCACCTGGTCCGACCGCGCCGCGGCGGCCATGGTCTTCTCGGACAGCCTGTCGAGGGCGCGCAGAATCTGTTGGCGGGTTTTCTCCAAGGGGCGCTCTAGATTTCGATCGACCTTCAGCGCTTCACCTTCGAGATCGTCGAGAATCTCCTTCACCCGTTGGCGGGGCTCCACCGTCGGATCCGCTGCCGAACCACCGGCCAGGCGGTGGTCGAGGCGCGAGCGATCCCCCAGCAGCTCCGCCAGCGACACGTTCAAGCCCTCAAGGTGCTCGAGTTGATGGCTTTCGATCACCAGCGCCTGGGGGCGCAGGGTGGTCCACGGCGCCGCCACACCGATCGCCCGGTACACCGCCGCAGCCTGCGGCATGTAGGACATCTCGCCGGGGCCGAGCAACTGGAGGTCCGACCCCAGGAGCACGTCCTGAATGGCCGGCCGGGCCAGCACCCCGGGACTCACCACCGTCGGGTTGTCGGCGAGGATCTCGAGCAGGTCGTCGATCGAGCCGCCGGCGTCGCCACTGCCCCGCAGCCGGTAGCCGTCGCCCCTCCATTCGATGCGCCGGCGCTCCCCTTCATGCAGCAGGAAGAGCGGCGAAACATCCTTCTGGGGGGTGACCTGGAGAGGATAGCCGCGCTCCTCGATCGCGGCCTCGGCCGCAGCGATGGCTTCGCCCACCGCTTGGCGCTCGCGGACCAACCGCTCCAGCCAGGGCTGCTGCAGGCGCTTCAACTCCGGCTGCATGGCATCCAGGAACAGCGGGCTGTGGTCGCCCAGCAGCCGGCTCATCAGGCGGCAGAAGGCCTCGCCGAAGCGGGCGTCGGGCCGGTACCAGCGCGCCACTTCTTCGAACCAACCGGTCCAGCGGTCTCCGCCGAGTACCTCCGCGGTCCGTTCGAGCACACCGGCCAGCGGCGACCCGAAGGTGCGCATGCCCACCGGCGTCAACGGTAGCGGATCGTCTCCCAAGTCCAGGCGCTCGGTTTCCTTTCGGCCGAGCAGGGTGGTCGCCGCCACCTCCCGGAAGTCGTGATCCTCCGTCGCCACCCAGAACACCGGCACCGCCGGCTCGCCGCGCTCTTCGAGGGCCGTCGCCCAGCGCGCCGCCGCCACCGCCTTCGACAGGGTGTAGAGAGGGCCGCCGAAGAGCCCCGGCTGCTGACCGGTGACCACCACCCGGGTGGCCGGATCCGCCAGGCGATCCGCCAGGAGATCGGCTCGGGGGTTGCCGAAGGCGCGGTTGGAAATCCGCAACGCCTCGGCGACGGCGGCGCGGTCCACCAGCGGCCGGCCGGCTTCCGGCCGCGGTGGCAAAGGCTCCCCGGGAGCGAGAAATCGGAGCGGCTCCAGCAGATCGCGGTCTCGGCCGGTGATGAACGCCGCCGGCAAGGGCGGCAGGAGGCCGTTGGCCGCGAGGTCGACCCGCGGGTCGTCAGGCGCCTTTGCAAGCGACGAAGATGAGGCGTTCGCTGTCACGATCGTAGGGGTCTCCCCGGAAGTTTCCGAAAATATCCAAGACATCCAATCCAGCCCAGCGCAACCCGACGACGACCTCGTCGAGATCGTAGGCCCGCACGCTCTCCAAGTATGTACGTGCCGGAGCGGCGTGTGGCCGGAGGGTGATGCGTTTATTGATGCGGCAGGTGGCGGCGTCGTACCAGCGCTCGATCTCGACCTTCCGGTCTTCCTCCCGGCGCAGCTCGTGGGGTTCTAGTTCCGCCAGCACCCGCTGCCGGTTCATCAGATCGATCATGAACCGCCCACCCGGCGCCAAGATCCGAACCACTTCCTGAAGCACCCGGAAGTTCTCCCGCTCGCTCTCGAAGTAACCGAAGGAAGTGAAGAAGTTGAGCACCCAATCGAAGGAACCTTGGGCGAAGGGCAGATCGCGCATATCCACCCGCACCCGCGGCAGAGCCGGCCGGCGCAGCAGCAGGGTCAACGAAAGATCCACCCCCAAAGCCCGGTAGCCGCGCTGCCGCAGGGCCTCCGTGTGGCGCCCGGCGCCACAGGCTAGATCGAGCACCGCCCGCGGGCGGTGAGGCCCCAACTTTTCGACCACGAAGTCGATGTTTCTCTCGGCTTCCTCTTGGTCTCGGTGGGAATAGAGATCGAGGTAGTCCTGGCCGAACCATTCTTTGTACCAGGCCATCCGCTGGATGATACCCGAGGCACCTCTCTGCCACGGATCACGACTATTCCGGCCTAAAGAATCCCTTTCAGCGCACTGTTATGAGCAGGGGCGTGAGATTGCCCTGCAACTCGCAGCCCCATCCACTTCTTCCATGCCTAATTAGGAGGCTACCCATGACTCAGAACCACACCTTCACGACCCTTCCCGCCCTGCGAATCGTCGCCACCTTGGTCCTCGCCGCCTGCTTGGCCTTGCCGATGGCAGCCTTGCCCTCCGACGAACCCGAGGCGGCGACCCTGTCCGAAGCCGGCTGGTTCGATCAGATCTGGACTTCCGCCACCCAGTGGTTGACGAAGATCTGGAACGAGGACGAAGAGGCGGCGCCGCTCTCGATCCACGGCGAAGGCGAGTTGGGCCCGATGCACGATCCCAGCGGCCGACGGTAGCCCGTCCCACTCACCCACTTCGAAGAGAGGGCGCAGGCGCCGGCAGTACCCCGCCGGTCCCCTGCGCAAGCTCTTCTGAAAATTCTTCATGAAATCTTTTTGGGCCAAGAGAAATGCCTTTCTCCACAACCTTTTTCGGCCCCCTGGGGCGGTGGTTCGGCGACCCTGTCCTTTCCGGAACTGCCCCTCGAAGGAGTATGCTCTCCGAGAGGAGGGGTACTTGACGTGTCTGATGTCCATGTAAATACCGAACTTCTACAGGCGATCACCCGCGGGGAAATCCATCCCTCGGCGCTGGTGGAACTGATCGTCGAACATCTGCTGGAAATCTGCCCGGCCTGCAGGTCCGAGATCGAGGCCTGGCGGGAGAACCCCACCGGCGAGGTGCCGAATTACGAAGGCATCTTCGACCGACTGATTTCCCACGCCAAAACCCACGAAGGGCAAGTGGCGGAAGAGCGCCAGGTGGTGGAGCGAGACTTTGCCGACCTGTTGGCGATGGAGCCCACCGAAAGGGAGGGCAAGATCCTGCGGGCCCACAAACGATTCCGCGGCCACATGCTGGCGGATCGGCTGCTCGCCAAAAGCAGCGAAGGGCTCCCGGCGGACCTTCACAACGCTCAGCACTTTGCGGACCTGGCGGTCCTCGTCGCCTGCCGCTCCGAACCTTCGACCTTCACCACCGAGGTTCATGTGCGAGCCCTCGCCCACCAGGCCAACGCCCGGCGTGCGCAGGGCGACTTGCCCGAGGCGGACTCCCTGTTCAAGCAAGCGCGAGCCCTGATGCGAGCCAAAGGGATCACCGACAAACTGGTCTACGCCGAGGTCGACTTCTTCGAGGGCTCCCTCAAGACGGATCAGCGGAAGTTCCGCCAAGCGGACATGATGCTCCGCCGGGCCACACTCCACTATCGCCTGGCGCGGGACAACCGGCGGGTCGCCGAGTCCCTCGTCAAGCTCGGCAACCTGCACTACTTCCAGCAGAACTTCGACCAGTCCATCGACGCCTTCCGCGAAGCTCTGCGCTCCTGCCGGCCGGCGGACAACCCGCGGCTAGTGGCCGCCATCACCAGCAACCTGGCGACGGTCCAGACGGAGGCCGGACTCCTCGACGAAGCGCAGGAGACCCTCGCTCGGGCCAAATCCCTGGGCCGGCATTTCACCGATGGCGCCATGCAGCGGCGGCTCACCTGGCTCGAGGGCAAAGTCGCCCGCGAGACCGGCGATTCGGAGAACGCCGAGGCCGCTTTTCTGGAGGTCCGCCAGGACTCCATCGCCGTCGGAATCGGCTACGACGCCGCCATGGTGTCCATCGACCTGGCGTTGCTCTACGCCCAGCAGGGGCGTCACCGGGAGCTGGCCGCCTTGGCAGAGGAAATGCTGCCGATTTTCCAGAGTCAGGATGTCCACCGCGAAGCGATGGCCGCTCTCATCCTGTTCCAGGAAGCGGCCCGCCAGCAGACCGTCAGCGCCTCCATGGCCCGCGAACTCCTCGACTACCTGGACCGCGCTCGGCAGGACCCCACGCTCAAGTATCGCGAGCCGTCGTAAACCCTGGTTTCCGGAACCGCGTGCCTCGGAGGTGCTTCGCGAGGCGTTCCCGCCCTCGATGGCGCTGCAAGCGGGCGCCTCGCGAGGCGCGCGTACCCCCACCTGCACAGGCGAATTCTCCAAAGAGCGCATAGAATCGCCCCGTGTTGCGCCTTGGCTCGGTACCCGTTGACCCGCCGCTGATCCTCGCCCCAATGGCTGGGGTGACAGATCGGGACTTTCGCCTGATCGTCCGCCGCATCGGAGGCGCCGGTTTGGTGACGATGGAGTTTCTTTCCTCCCGCGGCTTGGTCGAGGGCGACCCCCGGGTGCTCCGACTGCTCCACTTCTGCGAGGAGGAGAGGCCCCTGTCGGTGCAAATCTACGGCTCCTGCCCGGACACCATGGCGGAGGCCGCCGGGCAGGTGGAGGCAATGGGCGCCGACCTGTGCGACATCAACATGGGCTGTCCCGCCAACAAGGTCTTGAAGGGCTGCGCCGGCGCCTCCCTGATGGCCGATCTCGATCTCGCCGAGCGCATCATCCGAACGGTGCGCCGGGCGATCTCGATTCCCCTCACCGTCAAGTTCCGCCTCGGCATGGACGATCACCGGACCAACTACCTGGACCTGGGCCGCATCTGCCAGCACCAGGGGGTCGACGCCGTCGCGATGCACGGCCGCACGGCGAAGCAGATGTTTCGCGGCGAGGCGGACTGGTCGCCCATTGCCCGTCTCAAGGAAGCGGTCGATATCCCGGTGTTCGGCAACGGCGACGTGCGCACCGCTGACGACGCCGTCCGCATGCTCGCCGAAACCGGCTGTGACGGGGTGATGATCGGCCGCGGCGCCACCCGCAATCCTTGGCTCTTTCGGCAAGCCGCAGCGCGCCTGGCCGGCGGACGCTACCGAGATCCCACCCTGGAGGAACGCCGACTCTTGATTCTCGACCACTTCCGCACGGTGATCGAACGCGAAGACGACGTCTTCGCCCTGCACAAGGTGCGGAGCTTTACCGGTTGGTACAGCCACGGCCTGCCGGAGGGCTTGAGCTTGCGGCGCAAGCTCAGCGGCTGCGCCGACGCGGCGGCGGTGGTGACGGCGGTCGAAGAACACTTCGAGCGCATCGCTCTCGGTGCGGCGGCGTGAGTACCCCACCGGCGGCCGCCGAGGAAGAAGGAGTCTTCACCCAGCGGGTCGAAGTGAAGCGCGATGCGGCTCTCAGGGCGGTCAGAGAAGCGGCCGAAACCTGGGGGGCCGACTGGCAGCAGGAGGGTTCCGGCGGCCGCCTGAGCCTGCCGGTCCTGGCGGGGATTCGCGTTGGTGTGGCGCGGGGCTTTCTGCGGGCGGACCCGACCGGCGACCACACGGACCTGCGCCTCGACCTCGAAGAAACTACCTGGCGGGTACAAACGGCGGCAGCGGGGATCCTGGTGTTTGCGGGCGTCGGCGGACTGTCGACGGTTCTGTGGCCCTTCTTTCCGGCTCTCTTGCCGCTCGCGCCGCTGGGGGCGATCCTGGCCCTTTCCGGCTGGTTCCTGGTCATCACCCGGCTGCAAACCAGCACGCCGGAGGACTTTCTGGCCCTGGTCGATCAGGTGCTGGCCGAGGATGCGCCGGATGGCGAAGAGGCCGACGGCGGGAATTTCGCCCCGCCTCCGTCCGTTGTATAGGACGCGGTTCTTTGGCAACTGAGGGGGCGTACCGGCTTCGACGGGGAACAGAGCGAGCCGGTGGTAGCGTGTCGAGTTTTCTCTCGATAAAAGAAAAAATAACTGCGAACGATAACTTCGCTCTCGCGGCCTAGAGCCGCGCGTGATGACGGGAGCCTGATCCGTGGCGCTCGTCCATCGCGACGCTAATACGGATCTAAGGGTTCGGTCGGCCTCGTGCCGTTCCCGGATTACTCAGTGAGGCTGGTCCCCGCGCCGGAAGCCTGATTCCAAAGCGCGATGGACGAGATCCTCAAAGTCAGGCTACACACGTAGAAGCTGCCGGAACGCGTTTCTCGGACGCGGGTTCGATTCCCGCCGCCTCCACCAATGCCTTGGCTAGCAGAATGCTGAAAAACGGCTTCGCCGATGAGTTCAGCATGCCAGCTAGCTGTTCATTTCCAGGGAGCTGGGCGCCCCCTCGCCCTACGGGCTCACCCCAGCCTCGGCGGGCAAGGCGCCGCCTCGCCTCAGAGGCTCGGTCGCAGGCCGCTACAGCGCATTCCACTCTCCAAGACCCACCCCCGAACATAGGAGTTCACTCTACGCCTCCTTCGCCGCGAAGGCCTGGGCGATCGCTTCGCCGAAGGGTGCTTTGAGCACTCCGACCTCGGTGATGATGGCGGTGATCAGCTCCGCCGGGGTGACGTCGAAAGCGAAGTTCGCCACTGCCGTTTCGAGGGGCGCGGCGCGGCGGCCGAAGAACTCGGTGACCTCGTGCCCCTCGCGCTCTTCGATCGGAATGTCGGCGCCGGTGGGGGTGGCGCGATCGATGGTCGAGAGCGGCGCCGCGACGTAGAACGGTACGCCGTGACGCTCGGCCAACACCGCCAGCGGATAAGTGCCGATCTTGTTGGCCGTGTCACCGTTGGCGGCGATGCGGTCGGCCCCCACCACCACTCGCTCCACCAAGCCGCGGGACAGTAGCGCCCCGGCGCTCGAATCGGTGACCAGGCGATGCGGAATGCCGAGGCGCTTGAGCTCCCAGGCGGTCAGGCGGGCGCCCTGCAGGAGGGGGCGGGTTTCGTCCACCCACACCTGGGCCACTTTGCCGCTCTCCCAGGCGGAGCGAATCACCCCGACGGCGGTGCCCCAGCCGGCAGTGGCGAGGGCACCGGCGTTGCAGTGGGTCAAGGCCCGGTCGCCGGCGGCGAAGAGGGCGGCGCCGTGGGCGCCGATGCGGCGGTTGGTCGCCACATCGTCCGCGTGGAGACCCTCGGCCCACTCGAAGAGAGCCTGCCGCACCGCTGGTCGGCCGGCCGGCCTGTGCTCTCGGAAGACCGCCTTTCCTCGATCCAGCGCCCATCGCAAATTGACCGCCGTCGGCCGGGTACCGGCGAGGTACCGGGCCGCATCTTCGAAGTGAGCGTCGAACTCGCCGGCCGTGGCATCGGCCGGCACCTCGTCCAACGCCACCACCAGGCCATAGGCCGCCGCTACCCCGATCGCCGGCGCGCCGCGCACCGACAAGCGCCGGATCGCCCCGGCAACATCTTCCGTTCGACGGCACTCGAGCCAGACCTCTTCGTCCGGCAGCACGGTCTGGTCCAGCAACTCCAGGTGGTCGTCCGGCCAGCGGATGGGGGAAACATCTGACGCCTTCGAATGGTTGTCGCTCATGTGGGCCATGATACCCACCCACCCTTGGTTTTCGATAAGGAGAACGGGCTACAATGCGATGGCGATCCCACCGGGGCGAAGACGGTCCGTTTTTCTCCCCATCCAGTCTCCACCGGCTGCTCAGATCCAATTGCTGGTGTCCGTTGTAGGGAGGATGATTCTTTGAAGGGCGATCCTAAGAACCTCGGCTTTTCCACCCGCGCCATCCATTCCGGACAGGCGCCCGATCCGCGGACCGGCGCCGTCGCCGTGCCGATCTACCAAACCTCCACCTACGTGCAGGAAGCACTCGGCCACGACACCGTCTACGAGTACGCCCGGGGGCAAAACCCGACCCGCGACGCTTTAGAGGAGAACGTTGCGGCCCTCGAGGGGGGCCTCACCGGCCACGCCTTTGCGTCCGGCATGGCGGCGATCACCGCCATCATGACGCTGCTCGAGGCGGGCGATCACACGGTGGCCTCACGGAACGTCTACGGAGGCACCTTTCGCTTCTTTCGTCACATCCTGGAGCGCCAGAACCTAACCTTCACTTGGGTCGACTCACAAGACCCCGAAGCGGTGGCGGCGGCGATGACCGAAAACACCCGCATGGTGTTCGTCGAAACGCCCACCAACCCGTTGATAGAGATCACCGACATCGCGGCCATTTCCGACATCGCTCACCGGCACAACGCTCTGCTGACGGTGGACAACACCTTCTTGTCGCCCTACCTGCAGCGCCCCATCGAGCACGGCGCGGACCTGGTGGTCCACTCGACCACCAAATTCCTGAACGGCCACAGCGACTCGATCGGCGGTGTGGTGGTCAGCGCCGACGAAAAGGTCAGCGAATGGCTCTACTTCAACCAGAAGTCCTCCGGCGGCATCCTGTCGCCCTTCGACAGCTTCCTGGTGATGCGCGGCATCAAGACCCTGCCGGTGCGAATGGAGTGCCATGAACGCAACACCCGCCGGATTGTCGACCTGTTGATCGACCATCCGCGGGTTCTCAAGGTGCTCTATCCGGGCCTACCGGACCATCCCGGCCACGAGATCCACAAGCGCCAAGCCAGCGGCTTCGGGGCGATGGTCACCTTTGACATGGGCAGCTACGACGAGGCCAAAAAGGTGCTCGACCGAGTGCAGGTGATGAGCCTGGCGGAAAGCCTAGGCGGCGTGGAGACCCTGATCTCCCACCCGGCCTCGATGACCCACGCCTCGGTGCCCGAAGCGCGCCGCGAGTCCATCGGCCTGACGGACGGCCTGGTGCGCATCTCCGTTGGGCTGGAAAGCATCGAAGACCTCTTGGCCGACCTCGGCCAGGCGCTCGGCTAGCGCCTGATTCGCTAGGGGTAATTGGGGCAATCCGGGAGCTAGATGCCGCTCCACTTCACGATCCGAGCCCGAACAGGGTGAGGCGGCGGAGGAGCCGCCGAAGATGGGGTGAGGCTCGATTCATCGAGCCGAGGGGGCGCAGCCCCCTGAAAACGAAAGCAAAAAGGCTGCTGAAATACGCGAAGCGTATTTTTTCAGCAGCCTTTTTTGCTAGAAGTCCGTGTCGTCGGGGTTGCCGAACTGGTACTGCTCATCTTCGTCGTCGGTGAAGTCGGCGGTCTTGTCGACGCTTTCGCCGATCCAGGCGAGGAAACCCGCATCGCCGTCGGTCACCGAGAAGGCCAGGATCTCCGGCAGCTCGTAGTTGTGGAGTTCGCGGATCGTCTCGGCGACGGCCTCGAACTCTGAGGCGGCAGTCTTGACCACCAACATCAGCTCGCCGTCGGTGCAGATCTTGCCTTGCCAGCGGTAGGTGGAACGAATTCCAGGAAGGACGTTGACGCAGGCCGCGCGACGCCTCACCAGCAGTTCGCGGGCGATGAGGTTGGCCTGTTCCTCGGTACCCACGGTGGTCACGACGACGATGGCGCGCATCGCCGGAAACCTTACTCCAGTCGTTTCGAGGGAGTCAATCGACGCCCGTCGATAAACCCCCGGGGCGGCTGCAGGCGGTCGATCGAACATCATTCTCTCCAGGCGTCCTTCGCCGGATCCCACAGCAGCACCCGGATGCGACCGCTCGCTCCGGCGACCCGCACCGCCGCCAGCCGGAATTTGCCGTCGGTCAAATACACGGAGCCCGGGGTGGCGCTTCCCAGCGGGTCGAAGGAGGCGATGTCGGACCGGTTGAAGCGAATGGGATCGTCGAGGCGATCGAGGCGCCGGCTCGGCCGACCAGGATCCCGCGCCGGCGCCCCCGGCGGAAAGCCGAAGCGCGCGGCCGGACCGAAGCGGGACAGCCGCTTGCCCAGCACCCGGGGATCGATCCCGGAGGCGATGTCGTCCCGCCGCACGCCGTCCCCGTCGCCGTCATAGAACATCTCCCAGGTCACGAAGTCCTCTCCGGGCAGAAAACGTACGCCGACGTTGGCGCCGTAGCGCACCGCCCAGGCGCGAGCCTGGTGGAAGGTATGGGCGACTTCCGCCGCCGCCAAACGAATTCTCGACTCCGCAGCGGCTCGCATCAGCGGCGGCACCGAGATGCTGGCGAGAAAGGACAGCACCGCCAGCGCCACCACCATCTCCACCAGATTGAAACCGCCTTGGGCCGCCCATCCGGATTTGGGCACACCTCTCCTCACCGGGAACCTCCTTTGCTTCGTTTTTTCGCGCCATGGGCGGCGGGCTGCCGCCCGCCGCGGGCTGTCGATGGGATGAATCAACGAGGGTAGGGGAGCGACCTCCGGCGCGCTCCCCTACCTCCTCGCAAGAGACGCTCTAGCTGTCGGCGCCTTCCCTCGCCCGCTGAGTGCGGACCTTTTCGCTCAGGGTGGTGTCGCCCTTCAGGGTGATGTAGGGCAGCATCTGCTCGAAAGTCTTCTCACCGATGCCGCGCACCAACATCAGCTCCTCGAGGCTCTTGAAAGGCCCGTTGTCTTCGCGGAAATCGACGATGCGCTGGGAAACCGCCGGACCGACCCGCGGCAGCAAGGCGAGTTCCGTTGCGCTCGCCGTATTGATGTTGACCTTGTCCTCGGCCGCGAAGGCCGGCAGGCAAAGGCACGAGAGGATGGACAGCATGAGGACGATGGTCGCGGAACGGCGGATCGAAAGCTGGTCAGCGTTGCTGTGAAACATGGTTTCTCCTTTTGGCAGCCCGAGACCCTCGGGCCGTTGGTCAGTTCTTGCCGTTGAGCGGCTCCGGCCGGGATGGCATTTCCGACCGGGGTCCTGCGATGGCCCTAGGCCGGACCCACGCGGTCCGGCCGTAGAGCGGCCTTGTCGAGAACTTCGTTGCGGCTTTCCTTGAGCGCCCCCTTTCTCCGATTGACGTTCGGGTGGGGGTAGATCAAGCCTCGAGCCACTTCGCAAAGATTCACGCAAGATGCTGAAATAAATGAACTTGTGTGGCTTCTCATCGTCGGATCGACGGACCGCGCCGTACAACGCCCTTGCCGCCGCCACACCGGAGAAGGTGGGGGTCTCCGAGGGGAGCGGTGCCAGGCCTGGTCGTCCTGCGACGTCCTACGAATTGGACAAGTGCCAGTTGGTTTTTCAGCCGAGTCGGCGGGCCGGGAAATGCCTTGGGATTCCCTCTGGATTGCTGTAGATTGGACCCGCCGTGGCAAAGAAAAGATCGATGTTCCGCGAGTACTCCGAGGCGATCCTGATCGCCGCGCTCTTCCTACGCTTCGCCAACACCTTTGTCGTACAGACCTTCTACATTCCGAGCAGCTCGATGGAGGAAACCCTACTGGTGGGGGACCACCTGTTCGTCAATCGCTTCATCTACGGCGACACGGCGATGGGGATCGAGCAGTCGCTCCTGCCAGCGCGGGACCTACGGCGCGGAGATATCGTGGTGTTCCGGTCGCCGGAGGATCCGAACATCGACGTGGTGAAGCGCTGCGTCGGCCTGCCCGGCGATCGAGTGGAGGTGGTACGAAAGCAGCTCTGGATCAACGGCTCGCCGGTGGAGGATTCGAGCTACGCCCGGCACCGGGACAGCCGAATGATCCCGATGCGCGACTTCATGCGGCCGATCGTGGTACCCGAGGACCAGTACTTCTGCATGGGCGACAATCGCGACTTTTCGCACGACTCGCGGTTCTGGGGCACCTTGCCGGCGGAGCTGGTGAAGGGTCGGGCGGCGGTGGTGTACTGGTCCTACGGCGGAGAGCCGCCGCCGGAGACCTGGCCCGGCTTCATCGGTAAGCTGCGGCAACTCGGCCGCACGGCCCTCGGCTTCTTCACCCGCACCCGCTGGGAACGAACCCTCCATCTGATCCGGTAGCAGAGTGCCGAGAAACTCGTCAGCACTCTGCTTCGGGTCCGAAGGGCGAGGCGGCGCCGTAGGCGCCGCGCAAGGGGTAATCCGGCCGATCTTCCATCGCAAAGCCGCAGGCTTCCCGGGGGAGCCGGGGATCGGCCAGCGGACCGTCGCCGGCTGGTGGGAGATCGGGTAGCGCTCCGTGCGTCGCCGATCAGCCATCGCCCTGGAGATTTGCGAGGCGGTTCTCATCGCCCTGGTGCTGGCGACCTTCGCCAAAACCTTCGTGGTGCAGGCCTACCAGATCCCTTCCGGCTCGATGGAGCAGAACCTGCTGATCGGCGACCACATCCTGGTCAACAAATTCATCTACGGACCGAGCCCGTCGATTCTGGAGCAGGCGCTGCTGCCGGTACGGCCGATCAAGCGCGGGGATGTGGTGGTGTTTCGTTTCCCGGAGGATCCGCAGCGCGACTTCATCAAGCGGTGCGTCGGTCTGCCGGGGGATCGAGTGGAGCTGGTGGACAAGGCGCTGGTGGTCAACGGCCGACCGGTGGACGACACCTCTTACACCTATCGGGTGGACCCGCGAACCTACCCGTCGTCTCGCTTTCTGCCGGAGGCACAGCGTTTCCGGGACAACTTCGGTCCCTACTCGGTACCGGCCAACGGCTACTTCTTTCTCGGCGACAACCGCGACAACTCGAACGACTCCCGCGCCTGGCAGTCCGTTCCGAATCAGTTGATCCGGGGGCGGGCGTTCATGATCTACTGGTCTTTCGAGCCGGAGGAACAGGCCAACCCATCGGAGTCCGAGGGAGGATTCCAATGGAGTGATCTATCGGTGATGTTCCGAGAGATTCGATGGGATCGAATTTTTTCCATTGTTCGCTAGAGGGGAAGTTTTATGAAGACAAAATTTGGCATCGCCGATAAAGAGCGCGGCGAGGGACGGATCGGCTGCATCTTCTGGTGCCTGGTATTGATCGTGGCGGTGATGGTGGCCTGGGAAATGGTCCCGATCAAGATCCGTAGCGCCGAGTTCTACGACTTCATGGTCGATCAAGCCGCCGTCGCGACCCACGACCGGTCGTCCGAGAACATCAAAAAGCGGCTCCTCAACAAGGCCCACGACCTCGACATTCCGCTGGACAAGAAGAACCTCTCGGTGGAGCGCATCGGCGACCGCATCAAGATGCGGGCGACCTACATGATTCCGGCGGAATTCCCCGGATACACCTACGAGTGGGAGTTCGAGCACGAGGTGGACCGCAACCTCTATATCTTCTAGCAAACCTGCGGAAGATGCGCTTCGCGCATTTTTTCAGCAGGCTTGCTAGATCTGTTTTAGGGGGGCTCGACGCTTCCCTTTCCCGAATTTCTTCGGGCTCACCCCCGTCCTCGGCGCTTTCAGCACCGCCTCGCCCTCTGGCTCGGAACACCTTGCTGAAGCGGCCTTTGCGGGTGATTTCCGCGCGCCGATTGGGGAGTCGCCAGGCGATCCCTGCAAGGGATGCTAGCGGACAGCAGAGATTTCGCGGCGGAGGGAGGCGAGGGCAGCTTCCGGGTCTGGAGCCGCGGTCAAGGGGCGGCCGATGACCAGTAGGTCGGAGCCGGCGGCGAGGGCGCCGGCCGGATCGGCCACCCGCTTTTGATCGTCCGCCGAGGCGCCGCCCCAGCGGATGCCGGGGGTGACGAGGGTAAACGGCCGCGGCAAGCGTTGCCGCAATACCGCGACTTCCCGGGCGGAGCACACCACGCCATCGCACCCCGCCGCCCGTGCCAGACCCGCCCAGCGCTCGACGCGGTGAGCGCTCCCGCCGGGGAGATCGAGTTCCGATAGGGCCGCGGCGTCGAGGTGGGTGAGTACCGTGACAGCGAGGATATTCAGCTCCCCGGCCGCCGCTTCGGCGGCCGCTTCAAGCGTCGCGCGGCCGCCGCCGGCGTGGACCGTCAGATAGTCCACCCCCAGCTCCTTCGCCGACCGCACCGCACCGGCAACGGTGTTGGGGATGTCGTGCAGTTTCAAATCCAGAAACACCGACCGGCCGTGGCGGCAGGCCGCGGCGACGGCTGGCGCCCCCCACCGGACAAAGGCTTCGAGACCGACCTTCAGCACTCCGACGCGCGGGCCGAAGTCGGTGCACCAGCGGTCGAAGATCTGGCGCTCGGGGGTGTCGAGCGCCACTGCTACGCAATCGAGACTCGGCTCAGTTGTCACATCGATCTCCTCGCTCGCGTCCTCGGCCGGTCATAGCCGCCGACGGATCCGGGGCGACGATTCTGGCCTTCATCGGCGCGGGACTTTACCATTGGAGGCGCCGCCATCGACCGGATCCATGACCGACGCTCGCCACACCGCACACCCCGATTCTCGTCCCTGGCGCACCCCCGCCTGGTTCGATGTCGTGGCGGCAGGTTTCTTGCCCGGCCTGCTCTTCGGTATCCAGCTCACCGGCTTGATCTTCTTTCTCAATCCGGGCTTGCCCTTCGACGTCGCCCCGGTGGCCCGGGGCGCTGGAATCTACGGTGGCGGCCTCGGATTGCTGACCCTAGCGGCCAGCCTGCCGTTTCTGTGGGGCCGGCGCCAGCGGGCGCGTCGTTTCCTGCCCTGGGCGCTGACCGTCGCCCTCGCCGCGGCGGCGCTGTTTCACTGGATTCACGCCTCGCGGTTCAATTTCTTCCTGCCGCCGGGCATCAACATCCGCTTGATCAAGGCCTCGGCCCTGTTGTCCTTTTCGGCCCTCGTCGCCTTCTACACGGCGCTCCTCCACTCCCTCCAAGACCGCCGCTACGGAGTGCGCAGCCTGGCGGGCTTCGTCATCCTCTCTCTCGCTTCGGTGTACTTCGTGATGGAGCGCCGGGATGCCTTTCGGCCACGTATCGGGCCGGCGCCGCGAGTTTCGACGGTGGCGGAAATCCAGCGTCCGCGTCTCCTGCTGGTCGGCCTCGACGGAGCGACCCTGGACGCCCTGCTGCCCGCCGCCGGTCAGGGCAACCTGCCGTTTCTCGACCACGCCCTGCGCAACGGTGCCTACGGCCGCCTGACCTCCTTCGGCCCCTTCCGGCGCAAGTCTCTGTGGACCACCCTGGCGACCGGTAAGTTGCCCTACAAGCACGGTCTCGTCTCGGAGCGGATCTACCCCGCGCCCCTACTGGCCGAGGGCGGGCAGATCGCCATCCTGCCGGCGGGTCTCGCCTTTCAACATTGGGGAACCCTCGGTCGGAGAGGTAGCCCATCCGACGGCACCGAACGACGGGCGCTTGCGCTGTGGGAGGTACTTCCGCGCCTGGGCATGACCAGCAGCATGCTCGGCTGGCCGGCGAGCGCACCGGTTTCGGAAGATCCGAATCAGGCGATTTCCGAGCGGTTTTTCTCGGCGCCGCGGCAGGCTGGGGTCGCCCGGCCGACGGACATTGCCGAACGCGCCCGGATCTTCCGGCTACGCCAAGACGAGCTGGACCCACAGCTCACCGCCCGCTTCGGACCATCGCCGAATTCGGAGGTGCTCACCGCCCTCGCCGGCGACCTCTGGCGAGACTCGCTGGGCCAGTTCTTCCTGGCGGCGGAACCGCCCCCGGAGGCTCTGATGATGGTCCTGGACGGCCTGGCGGGGGTTTCCGAGAGCGCCTTCGGAGGCTTCGCCGCCGCCCGCATCGAAGGCCTTCACGACGGCGCCTACAGCGACGCGGCGGAGACCCTGGAGGCCTACTACGCCTATTGCGACCAGGCCATTGCAGGGCTGTGGGAGGCGATCCCCGAACCCAAGCTCCTCGCCGTGGTGTCGGCCTACGGCGCCGGCGCCCCGGCGGGCTGGGCTCGCAACTGGCGGGAACTGGCCTCCGAGCCGTGGATCGGCGGCAGTTTCCGGGGTTCGCCGGATGGCGTGCTGCTGCTCTACGGCGAGGGCATTCGGCAGGGCTCCCTGCTCACCGGCGCCGGCCTGGTCGACGTCCTGCCGACCCTGATGTATGGGCTGGGCCTGCCGATCGCCCAGGATCTGGACGGCCGGGTGATCACCGCCGCCTTCGACCGTTCCTTCCTGGCGGGCAACCCACTGACTTTCCTACCGTCCTATGAAGCCCTGACCCCGCCTTCGAGGAGGCCACCCCCGGCCGCACCCTTGACACCCTTGACACTGCCGGTCGCGGCACCGGGAGGCACGAACACAAGATGAATTCGGTCCCCTTGCCGAACCATCAAACGAAGTCTAAATTCTTTAAAATCTTACGATTGCGCGGCTTTCGAGACCAGCTTGGGGCCACGGTCGGCGGTCTGGTCAGGGGTCGGATCCTGCCTCGGTTGCCGATCCATTGAGCAGCTTCCCTCGAAGAAGGCACCGTCCTCGATCACCAGGGCGGGGGTCGAAAGGTCCGCGTACACCCGCCCACCGGCGGCGACGTGGATGCGCTTGCGGGCGGTGACGGCGCCGCGCACCGTGCCCGAAACGAACACCTCGTCCACCTCCGCCTTGCCGTCGATCTCGCCGCTCTCGCCGACGATCAGGATGCCCCTCGAGGTCACCGTACCGGTGACCTTGCCATCGACCCGAAAGGAGGTGTCGAAGCGCAGTTCGCCCTCGAT
This sequence comes from Acidobacteriota bacterium, assembly GCA_039030395.1. NCBI lineage: Bacteria > Pseudomonadati > Acidobacteriota > Acidobacteriota bacterium. The sequence goes on along the minus strand of JBCCEF010000006.1, from coordinate 117,145 downwards.
GTGACTTCCACGGTCGAGAAAACCGTTCAGCTCGCTGGCGGAGCTGTCATTCTTGAAAATCATGGGCCCTCTCCCTTGGAAATCAGCAGGTCGTACAGCCGGATCAGCTCCTCTTCAGTGTGAAAGTGGAGAAGAACTCGGCCCCCTTTTCCGCGGCGGCGAATCTCGACCCGAGTCTGGAGCTTCTGGGTGAGCGTCTCCTCGGCGGCGGCGGTGTGGACCTCGATCGATCGCGCCTTCGGGGTCCTCCCTTTGCGGCCACCCTTGGCCGATCGTACCAGCCGCTCGAGATCCCGTGCGCTCAGGCTCTTGTTGACCGCGCGTTCAGCCCAGCGGCACTGCTCTTCCCGCGAGTCGAGGGCGAGGAGCGGACGCGCCTGGCCGGCGGTCAGACGGCCGTCGCGCATCAGGTCGGTGACCTCCGTCGGCAGCCGCAGCAGCCGCAGGGAGTTGGCGACCGTGGTGCGGGCCTTGCCCACCCGCGAAGCGAGTTCGTCCTGAGACAGGGAGAATTTGTCCTGCAGGGTTTGGTAGGCCTCGGCCTCTTCCACCGAGTTGAGATCCGAGCGCTGAAGGTTCTCGACCAGCGCCAGCTCCAGGAGTTCCTGGTCGCCGGAAATCTCCCGCACCAGAGCGGGCACTTCCGCCAGCTCGGCGCGCTGGGCAGCCCGCCAGCGGCGTTCGCCGGCGACGATGGTGTAGCCGCCGGCCGAGCGGGCGGTGACGATGATCGGCTGGATGACCCCCTGAGCACGGATCGAATCGGCAAGCTCTTCGAGACCGGTCTCGTCGAACCGGCTGCGCGGCTGGTCGCGATTCGGGTGTAGCTCGCCCACCGCGAGCTGCCGGGCTCCGGTCGGCGCCGTTGGCGCGCTCTGGATCAAGGAGTCGAGGCCGCGCCCCAGGCCGCGTTTCTTGGCGGCGCTCATGCCGCCCTCCGCAGCAGCTCCCGGGCGACGGCCAGATAGGCTTCGGCGCCGCGGCAACGGATGTCGTACTGCAGGATCGGCATGCCATGACTCGGCGCTTCGGCGAGGCGCACATTGCGCGGTACCACCGTGTCGAACACGGCGCCGCCGAAGTGGCGCCGAATCTCATCGGCGACTTCCTTCGAAAGGTTGGTGCGATCGTCATACATGGTCAGCAGAACTCCGGATATCTCGAGGCGCGGATTGAGGGCACCGCGCACCCGGCCGACGGTCGAGATCAGTTCGCTGATGCCCTCCAAAGCGAAGTACTCCGCTTGGAGCGGCACCAGCAGGCCATCCGCCGCGGTCAATGCACTGACCGTCAGGTGGCCGAGGGACGGCGGGCAGTCCACTAGGATCACGTCGTAGTTCTTACGAACTGCGGAAAGGGCCGATTTCAGCCGATTCTGCCAGTCGTCCTGATCGACGAACTCGACCTCGATACCAACCAGATTGCGATCCGTCGGCAGCAAGTCCAGGTTTGGAAAGCCCGAATTCTTGATCGCGCTTTCGGCGGAAGCGGAGCCTCCCAGGACCTGATACAGGTGCGGCGACGAGGCTTCGGCCCCGAGGCCGCGAGTGGCGTTTCCCTGGGGATCGCAATCGACCAGCAGAACCCGCTTCTCGAGCGCGCCGAGGGCGGCTCCCAGGTTGATGGCCGTCGTGGTCTTGCCCACGCCACCCTTCTGATTCGCGATCGCCAGGATCGTCCCCATCGATTACGACCTCACAAGAAAAAGGGCTACGCCGCCCTCACCACCTCTAGCACCCGCCGGGAGCGGCTACCGGTCAAGGGAAGCTCCCGACCCGGCCGCAGATCCGGAGGTAGCGGTGGATCTTCCGCACCGACCCAGAACAAGAACCGACCCGTCGCCGTCCATCGGGTAGCGAGCAGCGAGAGGATTTCTGGGGGTAGGCGAAGGGCTCGGAGCGTGATGCAGTCAACAGTCTCCGGGAATCCCCGGGGCAACGGATCGCCGACTCTAGCATTGAGGCACTGGCAGAACAAAGAGGGCAATGCCGCCGAGGCGGCACGAGCCGCGGCCATCAGGAAGGACCACTTCTTGGCCCGCGCCTCGATCAAGGTCACCCGCAGTTCCGGACGCGCTGCTGCCAATACGAATCCCGGAAAACCGGCGCCGGATCCGATATCCACTAGGACGCCTCGCCGGGGGACGAGGGGCAACGCCGCCAAGGCCTCGCCGTAATGTCGCGGCAGAACCTCGTGGCTCGATGCCGGTCCGACCAGCGCCAGGCGGTCACTCCATCGGCGTAGTTCTTGGTAATGGCGGGCAAGTGCCGCCAGGGATTCAGGGGAAAGAGGTTCCGGCGACAGAGCCGACAGATCGTCGGACAACTCTTGCGGGTGGATCTCGGGAAGCTGGGTCATGTTTCACGTGAAACATCGGCGGCCGGCGACGGGTCCCACTCTGCTCTTCGACCGCCGGCGCCACGCTTGTGTTTCACGTGAAACATCCGCTCTAACCTGCGGTCTTATGCAGGCCGTAGGGTGACCTTCTTGCGGAAGCCGCGGCCATCGCTACGGGACACGATCTCCTGATCATGCTCTACCGCGATGTGGACGATGCGCCGGTCACTCGGCTCCAAAGGGCCCGTCGAGTGAGGAGTTCCTGAAGCCTTGACCTCCCGCGCTAGCCGCAGGGCCAACTGCCGAAGTTCTTCTTCGCGGGCGGCGTGGAAGCCGTCGCTGTCCACCCGCACCGCCGTCGTCTCACCGGCAACACCGCGGATCAGGCGCGGCATCAGGTGCTCGACCGCCTGAAGCAGCTCACCCTTCTCGGCCGTCAAGAGATCTTGGTCACGACCACTGAAGTCGATCTCCAGTCGCTCCTCGCCCTGAAAGATTGCCGCTTCGATATCGAGACCGGCCACTTGCAGGAGGGGGATCAGCGCCTGGTCCGCCGCCTTGGCGAAACGCCCGGTGGCTTCTTCGGCGGCCGCTGCCGGGGGAGCCGGGGTCGATTGCGGAGCCTCCGTCTGCTGTCCCAGATCCATATCGCCCGGATCGCCCGCCGCGGCCTGATTGTCATTGCCCTGGTCGTCCGCCGCAGCCGGATCGTCGCTATCCGGATCGTCGTCGCCGAGGAACAAGGGCGCCGAAAGATCCTCGCCAATGGGCTCGTCGTCGACGACGTCCTCCGCCTTTTCGGTCGCCGTGTCCGGGGTCGACGCCACCTCTTTCGGCGGCATCGAGCCCACCGGAACGGCACCCGGCTGCGCGATGGGCTGTGCGGGCTCGGAAGGAGCCGTAGACTGCAAAGATTCCGTCGCGACCGGCACCTCGGGCCGCGGAGCCGCCTCGGCCGAGGATCCGTCACCGCGCACCACGATCACCACCCGCTTGCGCCCCTTGAGGGTGCCACCCTTCTTCTTGACTTCTTCGTACACCAGATCGTCCGGCTCCAGGCCGAGCTGCGAGGCGGCGGAGAGCACCGCCTGCCGGAGGTTATTGCCGGAGAAGTATTGTTTATCGCTCATCGAGTCCGCTCCCTCAGGATTTCTTGGCGCCCTTTTTGGGCTCATCCTTCTTCTTGAACTGGTTGTACGCGCCTTGCTGGATGATCGTCAGAACGTTGTTGGTCAGCCAGTAGAGCACGAGTCCGCTGGGGAAACCCAGGAACAGGAAGGTCATGAAGACCGGCATCAGTTGGAAGATTCGCCGCTGCATCGCGTCGCCGGCCATCGGCGTCATCTTCTGCTGGATGAACTGCGTCGCCCCCATGATGATCGGCAAAGCATAAAACGGATCCGGAGCCGAAAGGTCCTGGATCCACAACATCCAGGGCGCATTTCGCAGCTCCACCGCGGCGCCCAGCAGACGGTAGAAGGCGAACAAGACCGGGAGCTGCAGGAGCATCGGCAGGCAACCGCCGGCCGGGTTGACCCCCTCGCTCTTGTACAGACCCATGATCTCCTCGTTCATCTTGCGCTGCATCTCGAGGTTGGGCTTGCCGTTCTTGTCTTTGAGCTTCGGCCGGTACTTGGCACGAATGCTCTGCATCTTCGGTCCCAGCTCCTGCATCCGTCGCATCGACTTGTAGCTCTTGTGGGTCAACGGAAACAGGATCAGCTTGATGCCGACGGTGAGTAGCACGATCGACCAGCCCCAGTTGGCCACCATGTTCTCGTGGATCCAAAACAGGCCGATGAACAGCCAGCGCGCCAAGAATCCGAACATTCCCAGGTTCACGGTGCCGTCCAGGCCGTAGGGCATGGCGCTCAAGCGCCGGAGGTTCTTGGCCCCCCAAAAGGCCTCCATCTCCAGCCGGTCGCCGGCCGGCTCGAGCAGCAGGGCGTAGTCGCGCTGCAGGTCCTTCTGTGCTTTGGTGAGTTGCTCCTTCGGAGGCACTGGGGCGAAGGCCCATAGACCGTCCGGCCGGTGGTCCATCAGCAGCGGATTGAAGACCACGCCACGCAAGGGGGTCTCGGGATTCGGGATGGCGACCGTCAGGAAGTAGTGGTCTTCCAGGCCGACCCAGCGCAGGCCGGTGGCCGGCAGGGCTTCCAGCTCGGCTCCCTTGCGGGCGTCCACCCGCTCAATGTCCTCGCCGAGCAGGTACACGCCTCCGCGCTCTCCGGCATAGCGGCTCTCCAGCTCGTCCGGTGAGGGATTGCGGATCCCCGGCCCGAGCCACAGCGACCAGTCCGCCGGCCGCTCCACCTCGACCGCCACCTCGAAAATTCCGTCGCGCCGGAAGCGAAACCTCTTCTCCGCCGTTCCCGCCGAGCTACGGTGCCGAAACGTGATGGTGCGTTCGTCCCCGCTGCCTTGTTGCTCGACGGCGAAAAGGGCGTTGTCGAGAGCCAGAGGCTCACCGGAGGCCGGATCGACCAGCGAGAACGGCAAGCGCTCGTTCTCCCGGTAGCGAACCAGGTCGACCCTTTCGCCGTCCGAGGCGGTGTGATTCTTGAGCACGAAGGAGGTCAAGCGCGCGCCCCGGTTGGACAAGGTGGCGCGGAAGCGTTCACCATCCACCACCAACCGCTCCTCGGCGGAGGCATCGATGTCCTCCGCGGCCGCGGCGGCCGTTTCGCCGGCCGCAGCGTCGCCGGGTGCTGGTTCCATGCGCTCCACCGCATCGGCCGAACCGGTGCCGGATTCCGCGTCGGCGGCGAAGGAGCGCCCGCCTTCCACCGTCGTCAACTCCGAGCCGGGCCGGCTCAGGCTCTTCTCCGGCGGCGGAAAGAAGTAATTCCACGTCAGCAGGATGCCCAACGACAGTACGAAGGCGAGCAGTAAGCGCCGAATGTCCAAATTTCTCTCGATCCTTTCTAGTAACGCCTATTGCCGCAAGAGAAAACAAAAATGCCGCAGCGCGGCAGGCCGGTCATGGGAGATCGACGCCTCCGGGGTGGAACGGGTTGCAGCGCAGAATTCTCGCCATGCCTCGCACTACGCCTCGCAGGGCTCCATATTCGATCACCGCCAGCCGGGTGTACTCGGAACAGGTGGGCGTGAAGCGACAGGAACGCGGCAGAAGGGGGGAAAGCCACCGCTTGTAGCCGTCGAGCGCCCAGACTGCCGTGCGCGCCAGGGCGGTTGCCGACTGGGACCGGTGCCTCAACGTTCCTTCGGCGGTTGCTGGACGCTTCCTAACAGGCCCCGAAGCTCTCGCTGAAAGGGTTGGAAATCCGCCTTCCGCGACGCGGGCTTGAGGTGAACCACCAAATCGATCGCCGGAAGGCTGCCGAGCCGATCCCATCGCCGATAGATCTCTCGAATCCGCCGTTTCAGACGCTGGCGATGAACGGCGTTGCCGACCTTGCGGCTGGCCGTGATGCCGAGCCGCGGACGCCCCTGATCATTAGGGGCGAAGTAAAGCAACATCCACTCCCCATGACGGCGCCGGCCGCGCCGGTAGCAGCGCTGGAAATCGGCGCGCCGCTTGAGTCGATCCTCCGGCCGAAAGCGCTCACCTCTAGGAGCCGCATCTCGTACCGGAGAAGTTGACCGCTCTACGCTCAGGCCGACAGGCGCTTGCGGCCCTTGCGGCGCCGGTTGCGCAGAATGGCCCGGCCGGCCCGGGTCTTCATGCGGGCGCGAAAGCCATGACGGCGCGCGCGGCGCAGATTGTTGGGCTGAAAAGTCCTCTTCACAATGAACCACCTTCCTCTTTCGGGACGGCGGCGGACTCCGCCACTGCTCAGGGAATCCGCCCGTCCTGATACTGACTCAAAGAGCCGAGTGCTCTCGGCTCGGAACACGTCATGTCAAACCCAAACGTCGCCGAAAGCTGTATCGGCTTCTGCGATGGCGGAGAGGGTGGGATTCGAACCCACGGACCGGTTGCCCGGTCAACGGTTTTCGAGACCGCCCCATTCGACCACTCTGGCACCTCTCCCGGGTCGCGATGAGATGGCGGAGAGGGTGGGATTCGAACCCACGGTAGGGGGTTGCCCTACACACGCTTTCCAAGCGTGCTCCTTAAGCCACTCGGACACCTCTCCGTACACTCTCAAAGATCTAGGAGGTCAAGGCACCGACAACTCGATGCCGGCCTCGACCGAGCCCAGTGGGCTCGGCGGCGGCGCAAGCCGCCGTGGACGGGGTGAGCCCCAAAATAGACATCTCTTGGGGCGAGGGGGCGCCCAGACCCCTGACCAACAACAGCTAGTGAACCTGCTGAAACCATGCGCGAAACGCTTGTTCGGCGGTCTGCTAGCTAACGTCTCAAGGCGGCAAAAAAGCGCTTCAAAACCGCCGAGCACTCCCCGCCCAGCACGCCGGACCGCACCTCCAGCCGGTGGTTGAGGCGCGGGTCCCGGGCGAGATCGCCTAGGCTGCCGCACCAACCGGCCTTCGGATCCGTCGCCCCGAAGACCAACCGCTCCAGGCGGCTATTGACTAGGGCGCCGGCGCACATGGCGCAAGGTTCCAGGGTGACGAACATTTCGCACCCCACCAAACGCCACCCCGCGATTTGAGACGCCGCCTGGCGAATCGCCAGAATCTCCGCGTGCGCCAGCGGGTCGCCGTCCAACTCGCGCCGGTTGTGGGCGCGGGCGATCAGCTCGCCGTCTCGCACGATGACCGCGCCGACGGGCACCTCGCCCAGTTCCGCCGCCCGGTGGGCTTCGGTGAGCGCTTCGCCCATCCATACGACGTCGTCGATCATCTCTTTCGCTCGCTGGAGACGCACTTCTCCCGGCGATCGCAAGGCCGCCCATCATACACACAAGGGGCCCAGCGGGTAAATAGGCTCTCGAGCTTTACATTGGTAAGCCCTGGCCGTACCATGAAGGGCCCCGCGTCGGCGGACGAAGGGTTCGGGTCCTGTGCATCGGTCGACTCCGAACCTCGTCAGGCCCGGAAGGGAGCAGCGATAAGGGGATCCGATCGAGTGCCGCAGATTCGCCGGAACCCTTCGTCGGCCGACGCCGGACCAAACCACACCTAGCCTGCCTTTCTCACCGGCGAGCGTAGCGAGAGGCCGTAGGTCGCTGGAGATGCAAGGCATCCGCGGGTTCTGTGACGAAGTCGTACTGTCAGTACATAGAGGAGCAGGTTCAGCGGATAACGCAGCAGATTCAGTGGCATACGGCCTCGCAGTAGCTTGCCGGTCAGAAAGGCAGGCTGAATCACCACGACCATGACCTACCAGGTCCTCGCTCGCAAATGGCGGCCGCAGCGCTTTTCGGAGCTGATCGGCCAGGGACCGATCGTCCAGGCGCTGCAGAACGCCCTGAAGGACGGCCGGATCGCCCAGGCCTACCTGTTCTCGGGCATTCGCGGCGTCGGCAAGACCACCGCCGCCCGGCTCCTCGCCAAGGCCCTCAACTGCGAGAAGGGACCGACCGGCGAGCCGTGCAACGAGTGCGTCACCTGCCAGGAGATCACTCAGGGCTCGGACCTCGACGTGGTGGAGGTGGACGCCGCGACCTACTCGAAGGTCGAGCAGGTGCGGGAACTCACCGAGAGCCTCAAGTACTCGCCGGCGCGGGACCGCTACAAGGTCGCGGTGCTGGACGAAATCCATCGCCTATCGCGGCAGGCCTTCGACGCACTGCTGAAGATCGTCGAGGAGCCGCCGGAGCATCTGGTGTTCATCTTCGCCACCACCGAGGTGGACGCGGTACCGGCGACGGTGCTGTCGCGCTGCCAGGAGTTCCGCTTCCGGCGGGTGCCGGTGGATGAACTGGCGGCGCATTTGGGCAACATCAGTAAAGCAGAGGAGATCACCGCCAGCCCCACCGCCCTGCGCCTCATTGCCCGCGCCGGCGAGGGCAGCGTGCGAGATTCCGTGGCCCTCCTCGATCAGCTCGCCACCTTCGGCTCCGGCACCATCGAGGACGCCGAGGCGGCGCGGCTTCTGGGGGGCCTGGATTCGGCGCTGCAAGAGGATTTGCTCAAAGCGATGCTCGCCGGCGACGCCGTCACCCTGCGCCGAATGGTTCATCGGCTGGAGGAGGACGGCTGGGACCCGCGCCACGCCTTCGTCCACTTCCTCGCCTTCTGCCGCGACGCCCTTCATCTGGCGATGCGCGGCGGCGCCGGCAGGGAGGATTCCGTTCCCGTGGACCGCACCGCCGACGAGGTCGAGCGCATCGGCGCCCTAGCGCGCGAGGCGGGCTACGAAAATCTCCTGCGCCTTCTCCATCACCTGTTGTCGAGCGAGCCGATCCTGCGGCGGAGCGAGGCGCCATTCCTCGCCCTGGAGGTGGCCTGGCTGCGGGCGGCGGAGCTGCCGAAGCTGGTGCTGCTGGAAGACCTCCTGGCCGGCCGCGCCCCCGGCCCCTCTCTCGCCGACGCGACAACCGTGGCCGGGAAGGCGGCGGTGTCGAAGAGGAAGCCGGTTCCGGCGAGTGGCCACGCGCCGAGCAGCTCTTCCATAGACCCTGCGCCGCAGCCCGAGCCACCCAAGCAGCCCGAGCCACCCAAGAGGAAGGCCAAAAAGCAAGAGGCCGCGGCCCCGGCCGACAACGAACCTTCGCCGGAAGAGCTCGCTGAGGCACTGGAAGGAGAGGCCCCGGTACGCCGGCCGCCACAATCCGAAAAGGCCGCGTCGACTTCGGCGACCGACAAGCCCGCAGCGACGACCGAACCACCGGCGGAGGCTTCACCTTCGATCGGCGTACCGGCGGCCGGTGTACCGGCCCTGATGGAGGCCGTCGGCACCCGCCGCCAGCCTTTGGCGGCCCATCTCCAGGAAGCACAGCGCATCGACATCGAGGACGGCGAGGTGGTGATCGTCACGCCGGCTGACGATCCGCTCCTCGCCCAGGCCTTGGAGCGCGCGACCAACCGCAAAGTGATGGACGAGGCGGTGACCGGCGTGTTCGGCCAGGGAACCACCTGGAGCGTCAAAGAGGGCGACCGGACGGCCCGCCAGAAGACCGAGCCGGAGGCGGAAACCGTAGAAGCGGAAGAGGCGTCGGATCCGGCGGTGCAGATTGTTTTGGATCTCTTTCAGGGTAAAGTCGAGGAGGTCGAGGATCTCCCTACGGAGGAATCATGAGCAGCATCCGGCAGTTGATGAAGCAAGCGCAGGAAATGCAGGAAAAACTCCAGCGGGAACTCGCCGAGACGGTGGTGGAGGCGAGCGTCGGAGGCGGCATGGTGACGGTGCGCATGGACGGTCACAAGCTCTTGGTTTCCGTCAAGATCGACCCCGAGGCGGTGGATCCGGAAGACGTTTCGATGCTCGAAGACCTGATCAAGGCCGCCGTCAACGAAGCCGCCCGCAAAGTCGATGAGACGATGCAAGGCAAGATGGGTTCGATGGCCGCCAGCCTGCCGGGTATCGTTTAGCCCGAATTCTTCTCCAGTCCTCCTTGTCCACCACGCCCGATCCCCTCGCCCGGCTGGTCGGCGAGCTGTCGCGGCTACCGTCGATCGGCTCGAAGACCGCCGGCCGTATCGCCCAGCATCTGTTGCGGGTGAAGGACGCTGAGGCCTGCGCCCTTGCCGAAGCGATCGTCGACGTCAAAGAAAAGCTCTTCCACTGCTCGACCTGCAACGCCATCACGGCGGAGGATCCCTGCCGCTACTGCCGGGACCCGACGCGGGATCGCACCCAGCTCTGCGTGGTCGAGGAACCTTTCAATATTGAGCCCATCGAGCGCACCGGCGAGTTCGCCGGCCTTTACCACGTGCTGCTCGGCGCCTTGCGCCCCCACCGCGGCATCGGCCCGGACCAGATCGACGTCGCCGGCCTGCTCGGCCGCCTCGACGAGGTGGAAGAGGTGATCCTCGCCACCAACCCGAATGTCGAGGGTGAGGCGACGGCGCTGTACCTCGCCCGCTTGCTCAAGGACCGCGGCATCGAGGTCACGCGTCTTGCCTTCGGTATGCCGGTGGGCGGCGACATCGAATACACCGACCAAGTGACGCTGGCTCGCTCCCTCGCCGGGCGGCGGGCTCTCTAAAGGGGCACCGACCTACGTGCTCAGCACCGTAGTTCGCGCGCCGTCGTTTTCAGGGGGGCTGTTCCAGCCCCGCTCGCCCACAAGAAGCGTCGTTGTTGTGGGCTCACCCCCGAGAGGAGCCCCTTGGGCCCGGCTCGCCCTACGGGCTCCCATCGCGAGATCTGCCTCTGGCTGCCGCAACCAACAGAATGCATGAAGTAGGCAATCTTCCTCCCGAGATCACGCTAGAGCCGCCGGGACCTCGGTCCCGCGAGCTGAGCCGCGACCTCGGGCGCTTCGAGGCGCCGGGGATCAATACCCTGGCGGGCGGGGAGGCGTCGCTGCTGTGGCACGAGGCGGTGGGGTCGAACGTCGTCGATGTGGACGGCAACCGTTTCGTCGACTTGACTTCCGGCTTCGGGGTCGCCGCCGTCGGCCATCGCCATCCGCGGGTGGTGGAGGCGATCCGGCGGCAGAGCGCGGTTCTCCTTCACGGCCTGGGCGACGTTCACGCCCATCCGCGGCGACCGGCCTTGGCTCGCCGGCTGGCGGAGATCGCGCCGGTGGCGGGCGAATCGCCGGTGGTTCACTTTGCCATCTCCGGCGCCGACGCGGTGGAGATCGCCTTGAAGACGGTGCTCCTGGACGATCCGCGGCGGCCGGGTGTTGTGGCCTTCGAGCCGGCCTACCACGGTCTTACCCTGGGCGCCCTGGCGGCGACCTCCCGGCCGGACTTTCGGGAGCCTTTCGCCCCGTGGCTCAACCCGCACGTCTCCACCCTGCCCTTCGCCGCCCCGACCGAGCAGTTGGCCGAGCATCTGGACCTTCACCCGGAGATCGGTGCCGTTCTCTTTGAGCCCATCGCCGGCCGCGAAGGGATCCTGGTGCCGCCGGACGGCTGGCTTGGCGAGTTGGTCGAGGTGGCCCGCGCTCGGCGGGTCAAGGTGATCGCCGACGAGATCTTCACCGGCTGCGGCCGTACCGGCCGTTGGTTCGCGGTAGAGCACGACAACGCCCGGCCGGACTTGATCGCCTGCGGCAAGGCCTTGGGCGGCGGACTGCCGATCGGCGCGGTGGTCGGCGGGCGTGAGCTGATGGCCGCCTGGCGCACGACCGGCGAGGCCCGGCACACGGCCACCTCCGTCGGCCACCCGTTGGCCTGCGCCGCCGCATGGGAAGTGATCGAGGTAGTCGAAAGCGAGAATCTCTTGGCCGGCGCGGCGGAGGTCGGGAGCAGGATCGCGGCGCGGCGCGAGCGCTGGCGACGCTGCGGAGTCGAGGAACTGCGCGGCCGCGGCGCGATCTGGGGGGCTGAAGTTGCGACCCCGAACCTCGCCAAGGCCTGGGCCGGCGAAGCGATGCAGCGCGGTGTGCTCCTCCTCGCCGGCGGAGCGAGCGGCCGGGTGGTGCAGCTCGCGCCGCCTCTGGTGATCGCGCCGGCTCTCCTGGAGACGGCTCTCGATCTCGCCGAAGAGGCCCTCACGGCAGCCTCCCACCGGTAGACTCCTGCCATGGCTTCAGACGCATCGCCCAACCCCTCGGCCGACGGCAAGGAACGCTACAAGGTCGCCTTCATCGGCAGCCACGGCGTGGGCAAGACCACCCTGTGCTATGGCCTCGCGGCGCGCTTGAAAGCGCGCGATCTCGCCTTGGAAGTGGTGCACGAGGTCGCCCGGCGCTGCCCAATGCCGATCAACGAGGAGACCTCTCTCGCCTCCGAGGGCTGGATCCTGCACACCCAGATCGCCGAGGAGATCGCCGCCGAGTACCGCTATCCGGTGGTGATCTGCGACCGCAGCGTGCTGGACAACTACGTCTATCTGGATCTCGCCGCCGGCCGCCGCGGCGGCCTCGACGCGCTGGTCGCTTCCTGGATGCCGACCTACGACCTGCTGGTCCACGTGCCGATCATCGAGGATCCGAGCCCGGACGGCATCCGCTCGTCGGACCCCGGCTTTCAGCGGGCGATCGACGACCGCCTCGACGCCCTGCTGGCGGAGGCCGGCCTCGACTGCCTGCGCCTCGATCCAGCGAGCCGGGAGCACTGGTTGGAGGTGGTGGAGGAGGCGGTCGTCGAGGCCCTTCGCCCACCCCAGATGCGCCTCTTGTAGAATCCTTAGCGTCGATGCAGGAAGGTCAATGTAGCCGCCGTCGGCTGTTTCTTTTGTGGAGTCCTCTTGAGTATCGACGAACTGCTTCAACGATGGGATCTCTTTTCCCACTTTTCCGAGGCCCAGCGCAATCGGCTGGCCCCGTGCATCTCGCGCAGTGAGTTCGCCGCCGACACCCCGATCGTGCGCGAAGGGGAGTCGAGCGCCGAGGCTTTCCTGATCGAGACCGGGCGGGTTCGGATCGAGCGCCAAACGCCCCTTGGAGCGTTTACCTTCGCGCGCCTCGGCGAAGGCTGTCTGTTCGGGGAATCGGCCTTCGTTGACGAGAAGCCGCGGTCGAGCGACGCGATCACCGAAACGGAATCGGCGATCCTGATCTTGAATCCGTCCTCTCTCAACTGGCTGTTCGAACGTGACCAGCGCTTCAGCGTCGCCCTCTACTGGACCTTCTGGAAGAGCCTGTCGGCCAAGCTGCGCGACACCAACGAGATTCTCGGCCAGTTCTTTCCGGGCGGTGAGCCGGGCCCCAGCACACCCAAGACTCCGCGGCACGACGATGGCGCCGGGTTCCGAATGGATCTCGACGACAAGCGCAAGGTGTTCGAAGAGCAAAAACTCTCGAGCCTCGAAATCAACTTCCTGGCGCCGCTGTCGCGCGAAATCAAGCTATCGCCCGGCGAGGTGATCTTCCGTGAGGGCGATCCGGGAGACGTCGCCTACGTGGTGCTCGACGGGCGGGTGATGATCAGCAAGTACATCCCCGGTGCCGGCGAGGAAGCCCTGGCCTTCCTCGAGCGCGGCGATTACTTCGGGGAGATGGCGCTGATCGACAAGCTGCCGCGCTCCGCCGACGCTAGCGCCCACGGCGGCGAGGCGGTGATCCTGGCCATTCCGGCAGACGTGCTGGAGGGCATTCTCGACATCCAGAAGGTGTCGTCCCTCCGCCTGCTGCGCATCCTGTGCAACATGGTGGCTCAGCGGCTGCGGGAACTCAACGACAAAATCTCCGGTTGGTACGTGCTGTCCGGCGGTCAGGAGCAGTAGGCCGCCAGAGCTTTGACGACAAGGGACGACGAGGCGACGGAGTCCCGACCTACGGCGTCGAACCAGCCGGCCTCGACGGTCGATTTCGCCACTTCCCCGGCGTCCTCCATGGATCCCGGCAGCACCTCGACGGTGAGTGAGCGATGGGTGATGCCGTGCTGGATCGTCGCCCGCCGGGCGGCGAGGGACCAGCTTCCGCCGTAGCGCTTCGCCAGAGCCTCGGCGGCCGCCGTCCGATCGAGCGGCGAGGAAGGCGACAAGGCCGAGATTTCAAACCAGGGAAGCTCCCAGGTACCGGCCAGCAGAGTGCGGTCGTCCGGCCGCCGAAAGAGCAGCACGCGATCGTCCTGCTCGACCACCGCCACGCCGAGACGAACCCGCTCGACTTGGCGCCGCTTGCGAGGCGGCGGAATCTCTTCCTGTAGGCCGAGCAGCCGGGCTTGACAATCTTCCCGGCAAGGGCAGAGCAAGCACTTCGGGTTGCGCGGCGTACACACCATCGCCCCCACCTCCATCAGCGCCTGGTTGCTGTCGCCGGGGCGATCCCGGTGCACCAGCTCCGCCGCCGCCGCCCGCAGAGTGCGTTGACCGGCGGCGGTCTTGGGATTGTCTCGGTATGCCATCCAGCGGGCCATCACCCGCTCGACATTGCCGTCGAGCACCGGGGCGACCACCCCGAAGGCGATGCTGGAGACCGCCGCCGCCGTGTAGGGACCGATTCCCGGCAGTTCGAGCCACCCTTCGAGGGTGGTGGGAAATGCCCCGGCTTCGGCGATCTGCTGCGCCGCGGCATGGAGCTGCCGGGCGCGCCGGTAGTAACCCAGGCCGGACCAGCGGGCGAGGACGTCGTCTATCTCCGCCGCGGCGAGGTCCTCCACCGTCGGAAAACTCTCCAGAAAGCGTTCGAAATAGGGGATCACCGTATCGACCCGCGTCTGCTGGAGCATGATCTCCGACAGCCACACCCGGTACGGGTGTTGATCCTCCCGCCAGGGTAGATCGCGCCGGTGGACGTCGTACCAGGTGAGGAGAGCGTCCGTCGGAGGGTTCATGGCAGCGAGTCTACCCTTGGCGGGAGGCGTCAAATGAGACCCTCGAGGGCGTCACCTTGGCGCACTGCGGCACACGCGTTCACCGAGCGGTGACGCGCCTGCGGTACTGACTATGACCGACGGTTGCTGCGGCCTGCTAAACGAGGTAACGCGAAACGGCGGAAGGTTGAGATGGAGGAGGTTCCGCTCGTAAGGTTGGATTTGTGGATTATCCCTGTTTTGGTTTTTAGGGGTTGTGGGTTAGATCGTTGGGAATTGGGAGATCCTTAGAATCTCGTTCGTTGGTTGGATGAATGGGGTAGGTGGAACCTCCGTCGTTCATCACCATCTCTATAGAATCTTTTCAGCTGCAACGGCGATGCCAACTTCTCGTTCGGTCCCTCATTCCCGAAAAAACGGGATTTTTCGGCGCTGGAACGAGGTCCCCTGAACGCTCGATTTGGGGAGTTTTTACATTCCATGGAGTTCTTACCCGGCATCTTCCACCAGCCTCGAGTCCGCCGTTGACGAGATTTGTCAGGCTCCTGCCAGCGGGGTCACTTCTTGACCTTCTGGAGGCTTCGAGAACCTCCGAAGAAACCCCTCCGAGAGGCTTGCCAAGGTCTCCCTCTGTGCTATGATCCGCGTCACGTCTTCGGGAAGCCAACTTCCAAGTTGCCCCCTCTCATTTGAGCCTGATTTCTTTCCACAGGTTGTGGAAAAGCTGCGGATTTTATGAGTCCATCGGTGTGGTCGCGCCTGCGAAGGCAACTCGAACAGCAACTCGACCCGGATGAGTTTTCCACCTGGTTCGGCCCTCTGAAGGTCCAGTCCGAGAACTCCGAGACGCTGGTCTTGGAAGTGCCGAACGCGCGCTTCCTACACACCCTCGAGGAGAGCTATCGGCCGACCGTCGATCACGCCATCGCCGGCCTCGATGGGGCGCCGATGAAGGTGCTTTTCTCCATCGAAGAACGGGGTGCAATCGTCGATGCAGGGAAAGACGACAAGCCCTTGCCGGGCGAGCAGGAAAACGGCACCGCATCGACCAGCCGGCGCCAGGGGCAATTCGACCTGCGCTACATTTTCGACAGCTTCGTCGTCGGCAACTCGAACCAGTTTGCCCACGCCGCGGCGCGGGCGGTGGCGGAGAGTCCGTCGCATTCCTACAACCCGCTGTTCCTCTATGGCGGGGTGGGCCTCGGTAAGACCCACCTGCTGCACGCGATCGGGCACGAGATTCAAGCCCAGCGGCCGCAACTCAAGGTGATGTACCTGGCGGCGGAGCAGTTCGTCAACGAGCTGATCAACTCCATCCGCTTCGATCGCATGCCGGCCTTTCGGGAGCGCTACCGCACCATCGATGTGCTGCTGATCGACGACATCCAGTTCCTGGCCAACAAGGAGCGGACGCAGGAGGAGTTTTTCCACACCTTCAACACCCTCTACACCAGCCAGAAACAGATCATCCTGTCGTCGGATTCGTCACCGCGACAGATTCCCACCCTGGAGGAACGGCTGCGCAGCCGCTTCGAGTGGGGGCTCATCGCCGACATCCAGCCGCCGGACCTGGAGACCAAGATCGCCATCCTGCGGCGCAAAGCCGAGGCCGAGAGGATCGAGCTGCCGGACGAGGTGGCCGATTTCATCGCCCACCAGGTGCGGAGCAACGTGCGCGAACTCGAAGGGCTGCTAAACCGGGTGATCGCCTTTTCGATGCTCACCGCCAAGCCGCTCTCCCTGGCCCTTGCCCGGGAAACCCTGCGGGACATCCTGCCGGAAGACCGCCAGCGCACCGGCGGGGCGGACATCGTCAAGCTGGTGGCCCGGCACTACGGCCTCAAGGTCGGCGAAATCAAGAGCAAGAGTAACGCCCGGCAGATCGCCTTCCCGCGGCAGGTCGCCATGTACCTCTGCAAACGCCTGACGGAGATGTCCTTTCCGGAAATCGGCAAGTTGTTCGGCAACAAGCACCACTCGACGGTGATGTACTCGGTCGAAAAGATCGACAAGCTCCGCGCCTCCGATGCGGACCTCGACCGCACCCTGGAAAGTCTCGAAGAAAAACTCCGCTAGTAGCGACTCTGCGGCCACGACCGAGCTCGACAAGAGCGAGGCGGCGGCTTGGCCGCCTAGCCCCCTGGAAATCAAAAAACGGCAGGACACTGAAATCATGGGCGAAGCCTCTATCAGAGTCCTGCCATTTCCCTTCGGATATTTTTTCGGAAGGTCTGCGGACGGATTGTGGAAAGCCGAGGATCGCCGATTTCTCCACTGTCCGTCCACAACTCGTCCACAGTCAAAATCCGCTGTTCTGTGGATCGCCAAAGGCCTTGAGGGACAGCTCCTCAATGGGTTTTCCGAACCTTCCGCAAGGCCTTTTACTATCGACGACTATCCTGTATATTCAACCCCTTTAGTGGAGAGTAGAGCCTATGGAAATTCGTCTGAACCGCCAGGATTTCGTCAACGAGCTGGTGCCGATGCTCGGCGTCGTGGAGCGCAAGACCACCATCCCGGTGCTGTCCCATGTCTTGCTGACGGCGCGTCAAGACAAGCTGCATCTGGCGGCGACAGACCTCGACGTCTCGCTGACCTCTTCCTGCGCGGCGGATGTCAAAGAAGAAGGCTCGCTGCCGGTGCCGGCCAAGAAGTTCATCGAGATCGTCCGCTCAATGGACGGCGAAGAGGTGCTCCTGCGCCAGGAAGAGCCGGGCTGGCTGTCGATCCAGGGGGGCCGCTCGCGCTTCAAGATCCACGCTCTCCAGGTGGACGATTTCCCGACCCTGCCGGAGGTCGGCGAAGGCGCGCGCTTCGAGGTTCCGTTCAAAACCTTCAAGGGGATGATCGGCAAGGTGCTCTTCGCCATTTCCGCCGAAGAGTCGCGCTTTCAGCTCAACGGCGCGCTGCTCAAGGTGAAGGAAGGTTTCGTCGAGATGGTGGCCACCGACGGCCGGCGCCTCGCCCTGGTCGAGGAAGCGATCGAGACGGCCTCCGGCGAGGATTCGGTGCTGGTGCCGCGCAAGGCCCTCCACGAGCTGCAGCGCTTCGAGGGAGGTGACACTCTGGCCCTGCAGCGCGGCGAGCACCATGTGGTGTTCCGCCTCGGCCGGCGGGAACTGATCTGCCGCATTCTCGAGGGCACCTTCCCGGACTACGAGCGGGTGATCGCCAAGGACAACGACAAGCACGTCGAGTTCCCGGTGGCGGACCTGGCCGCGGCGGTGCAGCGTGTCGCCATCGTCACCGGCGACCGGGCGCGCACGGTGCAGCTCAGCTTCGACACCGACGAGTTGATCGTGCAGACCCAGAACCCGGATTTGGGCGACGCCCTGGAAGTGCTGCCCTGCGACTACAAGGATGCGGCCTTCCGCATCGGCATCAATCCGGACTACCTGCGGGATTTCCTTTCCGCCGTCGGTTCCGAGCGGGTACGCCTGGAGTTGAAGGACGAAAACACCCAGTGTGTCGGCTTCCCAGTGGCGGAGACGGAAGGGGCCGAAGACGGCCGCTATCTCTGCGTCATCATGCCGATGCGCCTGTAGTTCCGCCCGCATCTCCCCCTTGCTGTCGTCCCTCCACGCCCTACAGTTTCGCAATCTCGAACCCGTTTCCTGGCAACCTGGTGCGGGCTGCCATCTGCTCTTCGGCGGTAACGGCGCCGGCAAGACCAGCGTGCTGGAGGCGATCTATCTACTCGCCACCACCAAGAGCTTCCGCACCCAGCGCCTGGCAGACTGCATCCAGCGCGGCGCCGCGTCCTTCGAGCTCACCGCCGAAGTCGATTCCGAGGTGCCCGGTGCCGTACGGCGCGATCTCGCCGTGTCGCTGACCGCTTCTGGCGACAAGCAGCGACGGCTCGACGGCAAGGCCGGGGCACCGCTGTCGGACCATCTGGCGGCCCTGCCGGTGGTCTCCTGGACCGCCGCCGATGCGGATCTGTTCACCGGTCCGCCGGAGGCGCGGAGGCGGTTTCTCGATCGCGGGGTGATCGGCCGGCAGCCCGGCTCGGTGGAGGTGCTCGTCGGCTATCGCCGAGCCCTCTCCCACAAGCGCCGGTTGCTCAGCGATGGCGATACCCGTTCGCCGCTCCGACCGTGGAACGAGATCCTCGCCGTCACCGGCGCTGAGATCATCCATCGTCGCCGGAAGCTGGTCGAGCGTCTGGCGGCGGCGCTGGCCGAGCGGATTGCCGCCTCGGGGCTCGATCTGCCGTCGGTAAAGCTCACCTATCGCCCGTCGCCGAAGGAAGGCTCTGACGGTCCGTTGACTTCCGAAGGCCTCCTCGACCGTCTGACCCGCCTGGAGCGGACGGAACGGGAGCGCGGACAGCCGGTGCTGGGACCGCACCGCGACGATCTGGTGCTTTCCTGGGACGGCCATCCGCTGCGCGGCAGCGTTTCTGCCGGCGAGCGCAAGACGTTGGGTCTGATGATGACCGCCGCCCAGGGGCGGGTGATGGGCACCTCGCCGCTCTACCTGCTCGACGATCTCGACGCCGAACTCGCCCCCCCGACGCTGGCCGCCGTGTGGTCTTCCTTCATCGATTCCGTCGATGCTTCGGGGCAGGTTCTTGCCTCCTCCAATCGCCCCGAGGTCTGGGCCTCTCTCAACCTCTCCTCGACGGTCCGCGTGCACCGCGGCAGGCTCGCCCCTGAGGCCCTTCCAAACCTTCCGTAAGGTACTGATCGCAAAACCCTTTAGGACCACTGAATGTGGTATTATCGGGGGGCGGTTACGAACGTTCCGACCGCGATCTCGCGCCCTATCCGTCAGAAGATTCTTGGAGAGCCCGGTTTGGCTGAATCAAAGGCGACGTATACAGCAGATAACATCAAAGTCCTCAAGGGTTTAGAGGCGGTTCGGAAGCGCCCCGGAATGTACATCGGGGACACCGACGATCTCTCCGGCTTACACCACATGGTGTTCGAGCTGGTCGACAACGCCGTCGACGAGGCTTTGGCGGGCTACAGCACGCGGGTGGACGTGACCATCCACGGCGACAATTCGGTCACCGTCGAGGACGATGGCCGCGGTATTCCGGTGGATATGCACAAGTCCGAGGGGCGCTCCGCGGCCGAGGTCATCATGACCGAACTGCACTCCGGCGGAAAGTTCGACAAGAACTCCTACAAGGTATCCGGCGGCCTGCACGGGGTGGGCGTGTCGGTGGTCAACGCCCTGTCGGAAACCCTTGACCTGGAGATCCGGCGCGACGGCAAAGTGTGGTCCCAGCAGTACTCCCAGGGCGTGCCGAAGCAGCCGATCGAGGAGGTAGGCTCGACGGAGCGCACCGGCACCAAGGTGCGCTTCTGGCCCGACGCCACCATCTTCGCCCAGCTCAGTTTCCAGTACGACACCCTCTCCCAACGGCTGCGCGAGCAAGCGTTCCTCAATCGGGGAGTGCGCATCCGGCTGGAGGACGAGCGCAGCGGCCGGGAAGCGGAGTTTTATTACGAGGGCGGTATCCAGAGCTTCGTCGAGCATCTGAGCCGCAACAAGACCACCATCCACCCGGAGCCGATCTACCTGATCGACACGCGCGACGACGGCGGCGGCGAGGAGACCGTCGAGGTCGCCCTGCAGTGGAACGACGGCTACTCGGAACTGATCCACTGCTTTACCAACACCATCAACAATCGCGACGGCGGCACCCATCTCTCCGGATTCAAGGCGGCGCTGACCCGCACCCTGAACGTTTACGCGCAGGCGAGCGGTCTGTCGAAGAATCTGAAGGAGAACCTGACCGGCGACGATGTACGCGAGGGCATGGTGGCGATCGTCTCGGTGAAGATCAAGGATCCCAAGTTCTCCAGCCAGACCAAGGACAAGCTGGTGTCGTCGGACATCCGCGGCTGGGTTGAGCAGGTGGTCAACGATCGCCTGGGGACCTACCTCGAAGAGAACCCCAAGCACGCCCGGCGCATCGTCGAAAAAGGCGTCGAGGCGGCGCGCGGCCGCGAGGCGGCGCGCAAGGCGCGCGAGCTGACCCGCCGCAAGGGCGCCCTCGATTCCTCCAACCTGCCCGGCAAGCTGGCCGACTGCAGCGAGAAAAATCCGGAACTTTCAGAGCTGTTCCTGGTCGAGGGCGATTCCGCCGGCGGTTCCGCCAAGCAGGGCCGGGACCGGCAATTTCAGGCGGTGTTGCCCCTAAAGGGCAAGATCCTCAACGTCGAGAAAGCGCGCTTCGACAAAATGTTGTCGTCGGACGAGATCAAGACGATGATCATCGCCTTGGGCACCGGCATCGGCAAAGAGGACTTCGATGTCGCCAAGCTGCGCTACCACAAGCTGATCATCATGTGCGACGCCGACGTCGACGGCAGCCACATCCGCACCCTGATCCTGACCTTCTTCTTCCGCCAGATGCGGGAGTTGATCGACCGTGGTCACCTGTACATCGCCCAGCCGCCGCTCTACAAGGTGTCGCGCGGCAAGAGGGAGGTGTACCTGAAGGACGATGTGGAGTACCGCGCCTACCTGCTCGAACGCATTCAGGATAGCTGGGAGCTTTCCCTCGGCGAGGGAGAGCTGTACCAGGGCGTGCGGCTGACCCACCTGGTGCAAAAGCTGGAGCGCTTCCGCGAGCACATGGATCGGCTGGCGGCCCGCGGCTATCCCGCCGAGGCGCTGCGCCTGGCCCTGGCCGAGGAACTGTTCGATCGCGAGTCGTTCGACGATGCGGCGCGCCTGGAGCGCTTTGCGACGGCTCTCGCAGAAGCCGGATTCCTGCGGGTGGAGGTCGGCCTGGACGCCGAGCGCGGTACCGGCCAGGTGGATTTCGTCCACCGGCGAGACGGGGTGGAACGGCCGGTGCGCTTCGGCTGGGACCTATTGACCAGCGCCGAGTACCGCGCCCTGGCCGGCAGCGCCGAAGGGCTGTTGACCCTGGCGGCGAAGGAAATCCAGGTCATCCACAGTGAACAGGTCGAGACCTTCTCCACCGTCGACGAAGCCCTGGACCACCTGTACAACGGTGCCCGCAAGGGACTGTCCATCCAGCGCTACAAGGGGCTCGGCGAGATGAACCCCTCGCAGCTCTGGGAGACCACTATGGACCCGGAACGGCGGCGCCTGCTGCAGGTGCGCATCGAGGATGCCTACGAGGCGGAACAGATCTTCACCACCCTGATGGGCGATTTGGTCGAGCCGCGGCGGCAGTTCATTCAGGACAACGCCCTGGAAGTCAAAAATCTCGACGTCTGATCGTCACTGCCACGGTGTGGCCGTCCGGGCAGCCGGATGGCTCTGCCGTGCACACATTGAGCCTTCTGAAAGCTTTTCTGAAACCACTGCCGATTCGGAACTCCTAGAACCATGAGCGACCAGGATCCCACCCAACCCTTCGAAAAGCCGATCCCCGTCGACATCGAAGAGGAGATGAAGCGCTCCTATCTCGATTACGCCATGAGCGTAATCATCGGGCGCGCCCTGCCGGATGTCCGCGACGGATTGAAACCGGTGCACCGCCGGGTGCTCTACGGCATGTGGGAGAGCGGCAACACCTCCACCAAGCCCTACAAGAAGTCCGCCCGCATTGTCGGCGACGTGATGGGTAAGTACCACCCGCACGGCGACTCGGCGATCTACGACACGGTGGTGCGCCTGGCCCAGGAGTTCTCCATGCGCTACACCCTGGTCGATGGCCAGGGCAACTTCGGCTCCATCGACGGCGACAACCCGGCGGCCATGCGCTACACGGAGGTGCGCCTCACCAAGCTCGCCGAGGAAATGATCCGCGACGACATCGACAAGGAAACGGTCGATTGGGTGGAGAACTACGACGGTTCCGAAACGGAGCCGGAGGTGCTGCCGGCGCGGGCGCCGAATCTGTTGCTCAACGGCAGCGCCGGCATCGCCGTCGGCATGGCGACGAACATTCCACCGCACAATCTGCGGGAGGTGGTGAAGGCCCTCATCCTGCTGATCGACAACCCCGATGTGACCCTCGAAGAGGTGATGGAAGTGCTCCCCGGGCCGGACTTCCCGACGGCCGGCTTCATCCACGGCTTCGACGGCATCCTGTCTGCCTACTCGACCGGCCGGGGCATCGTGCAGGTGCGCGCTCGGGCGGAGATCGAGACCGACGAGCGGACCGACAGACAGACCATCATCATCACCGAGATCCCGTACCAGGTGAACAAGGCCAAACTGATCGAGCGCATCGCCGAACTGGTGCGCGACAAGAAGATCACCGGTCTGTCGGATCTGCGGGACGAGTCGGACCGCCACGGCATCCGCATCGTCTTGGACGTCAAGCGCGACGACGTCGCCGAGGTCATCTTGAACTCGCTCTACAAGATGACCCAGATGCAGACCACCTTCGGCATCATCCTGCTGGCGATCGTCGAGAATCAGCCGCGGGTGATGACCCTGCTCGAGATCCTGCGCCACTTCTTGAATCACCGCAAGACGGTGGTGATTCGGCGCACCCGCTACGAGCTGCGCAAAGCCGAAGAGCGCGCCCACATCCTCGAAGGCATCTTGAGGGCCCTCGACCACCTGGACGAGGTGATCGCCACCATCCGGGCGAGCCACACGCCGGCAGAGGCGCGGGAGCGGTTGGGCACCGGCTTCGGCCTGTCGGAGGTGCAGGCGCAGGCGATCCTCGACATGCGCCTCCAGAAGCTCACCGGCCTGGAGCGCGAGAAGGTGGTGGAGGAATACCGCGAGCTGATGGCCTTGATCGAGCGGCTGCGGGCAATCCTCGGCTCCGACGAGCTGGTGCTGGCGGAGATCCGCAAGGAACTCGGCGAACTCGAAGAGACCTACGGCGACGGGCGCCGAACGGAGATCATTCCCCACACCCTGGACATCACCGTCGAGGATCTGATTCCCGACGACGACATGGTGATCACCGTCACCCACACCGGCTACATCAAGCGCTCGCCGCTGGCCCTCTACCGGGCGCAACATCGCGGCGGCAAGGGGCGCACCGGCATGGTGACCAAAGACGGCGACTTCGTCGAGCACCTCTACATCGCCTCGGCCCACAGCTACGTGCTGGTCTTCACCGAGAGCGGTCGGGTGTACTGGATGAAGGTGCACCAGATTCCCGAGCTGTCGCCGGCTTCCAAGGGCAAGGCGATCATCAATCTGTTGGATCTCGATCCCAGCGAAAAGGTGGCGACGACCGTCTCCGTGCGGGAGTTCCCGGAGGATCGCTACCTGCTCTTTGCCACCGAGCAGGGGGTGGTCAAGAAGACCGAGCTGACGGCCTTCTCCCGGCCGCTGTCGCGCGGCATCATCGCCGTCGGCGTGGCCGAGGGGGACCGCCTCCTCGGTGTGCGGGTGCTCGATGCCGGCCAGGAGGTGTTGCTGGCGACGGCGCAGGGGCAGTCCATCCGCTTCCCGGAGGGCAACGTGCGCGCCATGGGTCGCACCGCCCGCGGCGTGCGCGGTATCCGTCTGGCGAAGGGCGACCAGGTGGTGGCGGTACAGGCGCTCAACGACGAGGGTGATCTCTTGACCGTTTCGGAACTCGGCTACGGCAAGCGCACCGCCCTGGCGGACTACCGGGTGCAGGGCCGCGGCGGCAAGGGCATCATCAACCTCAAGGTCAGCGACAAGACCGGGCCGGTGATCGCCGTCTCCCAGGTGGATCCCGAGGACGGCCTGATCCTGATCACTCAGAACGGCAAGATCATGCGCACCGGCATCGATACGGTGCGGGTGATCGGACGTTCCACTCAGGGCGTGCGGGTGATGAATCTCGACCAAGAGGATCGGGTCGTCGCCGCCGCCAAGCTGACCGCCGGGGACGACGAGGATCTGGAGGGGGAGGATCTGGAGGGGGAGGATCTGGAAGGGGAGGACTTGGAAGGCCAAGGGAACGACTCCGACGACGAGCCGGTCAACTGACGCAGCCATTCTGAATTCATCGAAGAATCCGCGCCGTGTCGCCTGAACCGCCACCGGGCGAAGAACCGCTGGAGACGGCTCCCGCGGGCCGGATTTACCGCATGGCCTGGTGGTTTTACCTGGTCCTATCGCTCGCCGGCATCGTATGGATCGGCCTACGGGACGGCACCGTCTCGCTGCGACTCTTCTTCGCTCCGGGGGGATTCCTCGCGCCGCAAGGCTGGTGGTTCGATCTTTTCCTCGGCCTGGCCTGCGGCGCCTCCCTGCTGGCCGCCTGGGCCGCGGCCAGCCGCTGGCTGCCGCTGGCGCGCCGCCTCGAAGGGCAGATGGGAACGCTCCTCGGCCGTCTAGAACCGGCGGAGGTCGTCGGCCTGGCGGTGGTTTCTAGCCTGGGTGAGGAGCTGTTCTTCCGCGGCGCCCTGCAGGGCTCCATCGGCTGGCTGTGGGCGACGGTGCTCTTCGCCCTCATCCACCACGGCCCGGGTCCCGCTTTTCGCCTGTGGACCCTCTTTGCGGCCATCGCCGGCGGCCTCTTCGGGGGTCTTTTTCTGTGGCGCGGTAACCTCCTGGCCCCGGTCGTCGCCCACTTCCTCGTGAACGCCGTCAACCTGCACCGAATCGCCCGCCGAGGACCCTCCACGAGGGGCGCCGGAGAGGCGCCGTGACCCTTTGCATCTCTGCTACACTCCCGGTCCCTGTTCTAACCAAGGAACTCTGGAACCACGAGGAAGCGGTGCCCATGGCGAGTGAAATCAAGGACGTTCTCGATCACGTCGAAAGCCAGCAAGAGCGCTATCTGGAGGAGCTGAAAGACTATCTCCGCATTCCCTCCATCTCCACCGACTCGCAGTACGACCCGGAGGTGCGGCGCTGCGCTGAGTTCGTGCGGGGCAAGATGCACAACGCCGGCTTGACGGCGGAATTGATCGAGACGGCAGGGCACCCGCTGGTCTATGCCGAGTGGAATGGCGCTCCGGGCAAGCCCACGGTGCTGTTCTACGGCCACTACGACGTGCAGCCGGCGGACCCCATCGAGGAGTGGAGGAACGACCCCTTCGAGCCCACCCTGGAAGGCGATCAACTGGTAGCGCGTGGCGCGACGGACGACAAGGGCCAGTCCTACTGCCATCTGAAAGCCGTCGAAGCGATGCTCGAAAAGCGCGGCGAGCTGCCGGTCAACGTCAAGTTTCTGATCGAGGGGGAAGAAGAGTCCGGCGGCGAGGCGATCGACGCCTTTGTCAAGGCCGACGCCGGCGAGCGTCTGGCGTGCGACTGCGTGGTGGTGTCCGACTCCTCCATGTACGCCCCGGGCCAACCTTCGATCATCTACGGCCTCAAGGGCCTGACCTACATGGAGTTGAAGGTCACCGGCCCGAACCGCGACCTGCACTCCGGCACCTTCGGCGGCGCGGTGGCCAACCCCTTGAACGTTTTGGGCACTCTGGTCGCCGCGCTGCGCGATTCGGTGAGCGGCAAGATCCTGATCCCCGGTTTCTACGACGACGTGCGTCCCCTCGAACAGTGGGAGCGGGACGAGTCGGCGGCGCTGCCCTTCTCGGAAGAGGCCTACCGCACGGAGCTGGGGGTGCCGGAGACCTTCGGCGAAGAGGGGTACAGCACCCGCGAGCGAGCCTGGGGCCGGCCGACCTGCGACGTCAACGGTATCTTCGGCGGTTACCAGGGCAAGGGCGCCAAGACGGTGCTTCCGGCCTGGGGCGGCGCCAAGATCTCCATGCGTTTGGTGCCCGATCAGGACCCGGCAAAGATCGCTCGCCAGTTCGAGGCCTTCTTGCGGGACATCCTGCCCGCCGGCGTCACCTTGGAGGTGACCTACGTCCACGGCGCCGATCCGGTGCTGATCCACGCCGAAGGGCCGATCGTCGAAGCGGCGATGGATGCCCTCGAGGAGAGCTGGGGCAAGCGCCCGGTACGAGTGCGCGAGGGTGGTTCGATCCCGATCGTCTCCACTTTCTCGCAGGTTCTCGAGGTGCCGGTGCTGTTGATGGGCTTCGGTCTGGAGGACGACCGCCTGCACTCGCCGAACGAGAAGTTCAATTTGCCGAACTTCTACGGCGGCATCCGCTCCACCGTGCACCTGCTGGACCACCTCGGACGAATGTCGGAGTCGGATACTCCATGAGCGAATCGGAAGGCTCCGTCGAGCGCGAGCTGAAGTTTCGCGACGTCTCTCTGGATGAGCTGCGGGACCGCCTGCAAGAGCTGGAAGCGGAACGCATCGGCCCGGGAATTCTCGAGGACAACGTGATCTTCGATCGCGACGGTCATCTCAAGGACGCGAGCTGCGTGCTGCGCCTGCGCAAGGACGGCAAGGGCGCTCACCTGACCTTCAAGGGTCCGGCCACCTTCGAGGGCCGGACCAAGATCCGCGACGAGCACGAAACCACGATCGGCGATCCGAAGGCGGCCCGCCGGCTGTTCGAAAGCCTCGGCTATCAAGCGGTCAAGCGCTACCAGAAAGTGCGTGAGACCTGGCAGCTCGGCGGCGTGACCATCGCCCTCGACCACACCCCCATCGGCGACTTCGCGGAGTTCGAGGGCGATGGCGCAGAGACCGTGGCGAAGCGCTGCGATCTCGATCCGGAAACCGCCGAGCGGCGCTCCTACCTGCGCCTCTACGCGGACCACCTGAAAGCTCACCCCGACGCTCCTCCGGACATGGTGTTCGAAGACCGCGGGTAGCCCCTTGACCCGTCTGCGAGCCTTGGTGCTCACCGCCGGCCGGGGTGCGCGCCTGCGACCCCTGACGGACACCATCCCCAAACCCCTCCTGCCGATCGCCGGCGAGCCGATCGCCGCCCACACCCTGTCGTGCCTCGCCCGGGTGGGCTGCGAGGCGACGGCGATGAACCTCCATCACCTCGGCGATCAGGTGCGGCAGCGCTTCGGCAGCTCCTGCGAGGGCATGGCCCTCGAGTACTCCGAGGAAACGGAACTCCTGGGTACCCTGGGAGCTCTCTACCCGCTGCGCGATTTTCTCGCCGAGGCGGAAGCGGTGGTGGTGATCAACGGCGACAGCTACTGCCCCTGGCCGCTCAAATGGATGATCCGAAAACACTTGGCGAGCGGCGCTGCGGCGACGCTGCTCCTAGCCACCGGGCCGAACGCGGACCGCTACGGCGGCGGCGTGGCGATCGATCGCCAGGGCCGCATCCTCGGTTTCCGCGGCGCCGGGGCGGAGCGCGGCGAGGTCGCCCGGCGGCACGTCTTCGCCGGTGCGCAGATCCTCTCGCCGCGAGTTTTGCGGCACGTCCCGGAAGGCCCCGGCGATACGGTGGGCGACCTCTACATGCCGATGGTCGAGCGCGGCTCGTTCCTCCTCGGCCTGCCGACTCGCCGCCGGTGGCACGACCTGGGTACCCCCCGGAGGTACCTGAACGGCGTGCTGGATTTCGCCCGGGGGCGCTGGCCGGGACGGCTTTTGCGGCGCTCGTGGGTGTCCCCGCGGGCCGCCGCCGAGCGCGGCTCCCGGCTGCGGGGAGTATGCCTGGAAGCGGACTCCGCTGCCGAACGAGGCGCGGTGCTGGAACGGGTGCTATTGCTGCCCGGTGCCAAGGTGCCTTCCGGCAGCCACCTGCGCGACACCATTGTCGGTCCCCAGGCGGTGCTGCCGGCCAACAGCCGGCTGGAGGGCCGGCTGGTCACCCTCGCCCGGGAGGGTGTTCCGCCGGCCGCTGGCGACTCCCGGGTCGGCGATCTGCTCTACACGCCGTTCGATCCGGCGTCCTAGGCCGGTCCCGCGGGCGGCCGGAAAGCGCGCCGCCGCTGCCGGCCGAAGGTTCCCTCGTTTCCCGTGCTGCGGTAGCATGGCGCTCTGTGGTCGAACCACCTGCGAAGCACCTTCAACTCACAGCAAATGCCTCCGGCACCCCGGGGACGGTCGTCGCACCGTCGAAGGAAGCGGTGTCCCCGATGGCCGGCCTGGCTGCCGATCCGGAGCCCTCGACCTTGAGCCAAGCCACCAAGGTTTTCGTTCTCGACACCTCGGTCATCCTCTATGACCACAACGCCCTCGACAGCTTCGAAGAGCACGATGTCGCCATTCCCTTGACGGTGCTCGAAGAGCTCGATCGCTTCAAGAAGGGCAACAGCGTTCTCAACCGCAACGCCCGGGAGTTCATCCGGCGCCTCGACGAATTCGCCGGCGATAACCTGTTGCGCGAGTGGATTCCGCTGAACGGCACCACCCGGGGCAGCGTCAAGGTCATCGTGCCGGATCCCGAGACAACTTCCGGCGCCAAAGGCGGTTCCGGGAAGGGCCCCGGTAGCAACGGACACTCGGCACGCAGCCTGTTCGGGGCCGACAACGACCACCGCATCCTCGACTCCGCCCTCGCCCTACAGCACCAGGTCGGCGAGCGCCGGGTGGTGCTGGTGTCGAAGGACATCAACCTCCGTTTGAAGGCTCGCGCCCTGGAATTGCCGGCGGAGGACTATAAGCACATCAAGATCGAGGACATCGAGAGTCTCTACCGCGGCCGCAGCGACGTCGCCCTGGAGGATCCGTCAATCCTCGGCCGGCTGCACTCGGAGGGCACCGTCGGGTGGGAGGAGATCTTCTCGGAGAAGCCGCCGGCCAACCACTTCTTCATCCTGAGCGGCCAGCAGGGCTCGGCCCTGGCGCGCTTCGATCCCCGGCGCGACTGCATCGAGCGGATCGTCAAAGAGCCGGCCTACGGAATCACCCCGCGCAACGCCGAGCAGACCTTCGCCCTCCAAGCCCTGCGCAACGAAGACATTCCGCTGATCACCCTCACCGGCCCGGCGGGCACCGGCAAAACCCTGATCGCCCTAGCCGGTGCCCTGGAGCAGAGCCGTAAGTTCCGGCAGGTCTTCCTCGCCCGGCCGATCGTGCCGCTTTCGAACCGCGACCTCGGCTACCTGCCCGGCGACGTGCAGTCGAAGATCACCCCCTACATGCAGCCGCTGTGGGACAACCTACGCTTCATCAAGAGTCAGTTCGACTCCGCGAGTCGTGCATTCAAGCGCCTCGACGAAATGGTCGAATCCGAGAAGATCGAGGTCATCCCGCTGGCCTACATCCGCGGCCGCAGCTTCTCGCGCAGCCTGTTCATCGTCGACGAAGCGCAAAACCTGACCCCCCACGAGGTCAAGACGATCATCACCCGCGCCGGCGAAGGCACCAAGATCGTGCTGACCGGCGACATCTTCCAGATCGACACGCCGTATCTCGATGCCCGCAGCAACGGCCTTTCCTATCTGATCGACCGCCTCAAGGGAAATCCCCTCTACGCCCACGTCAACCTGGACAAGGGCGAGCGTTCCGAGCTGGCCAACCTGGCGAGCGAGCTGCTCTAGCAGGCTGCTGATAAGGGCTGCGCCCATGGTTTAGCAGCCTGCGAGCTGTTTTTTCTAGGGGGCTGGGCGCCCCCTCGCGCGAAAGAACTGATTTTCGGGCACACCCCATCCTCGGCGCCATCGGCGGGGGGCGCCGAGCCGCCGCCTCGCCCTCCGGGCTCTGAGCGAGGCGCCGAAGGGACTCACGAGTTCAGCTCCCTACTAACGAAAAAGAGGGTCGCTGCGCGGGGGTTGTGCCACGCTGCGACCCTTGAAAGTGCCGTCGGGATCGGCGTTTCGCGCCGTGAGGGCGATGCGCGATCCGGACACCCCGGTTCGAACCCTCGCGCTCCACAAGCGGCGTGGAGAGTGGGTTCATAGAGGGGTGGCACGGGGACCGAAAAACGTTTCAGCTTGAGATGAGATCCGAAGATTTTTCGGGGCTGGAGCTACCGGCTCGCCTCTGGCCAGGGATTTCCATAGGCGGGGTTCTCGACGAAGGCGCGGTCCGTCAGGGCTTCGAGGAAGACGATGAGATCCTGGCGGTCGGCGGCGCTCAGGGTGAAGCCGTGGACCCTCACGCTCTGCTGCAGGTGGCCTTCGCCGCCGCGGGCGTAGTGCTCGATCACCGATTCCAGATCCGGCAGGCTGCCGTCGTGCATGTAGGGCGCCGTCAAGGCGATGTTGCGCAGCGTCGGCGCCCGGAATCGGCCTTCGTCCTCCGGCCGGCCGGTGAATCGCTTGAGACCCTGGTTGGGCGAGGGGTAGTTCGCCTTGAGGCCGTTGTTGTGAAACAGAGGTTTGCGCTCGTCCGCTCCGGCGAACACCACCGGACCGGAGAAGGTGAAGCCGGCGTGACAGTCCGAGCAGCCTAGGGGGTGGGAGAAGAACAGATCCATCCCCCGCTCCGCATCGTCGGAGAGGGCATCGGCCTCGTCGCCGTAGACCCGCCGGTCGTAGGGCGAGTCGCCGGAGATCAGGGTGCGCTCGAAGGCGGCGATGGCGCGCATCAGGTTGTCGAAGGTGAAGGGGTCCGGCTGTGCCGGGAAGGCGCGGGGAAAGGCATGCGAATAAACCGGCTCCTCCCGCAGCAGCCGGAGCACTTCTTCCTCCCGGCCGGCCAGACCCATCTCCACCGGGTGCTCGTTGAACATCGGCACCCGCGCCTGCTCTTCGAGGCTCTCGAGGTTCGGATCGTCCCAGGCGAAGGAAGCGCTGTAGGCGACGTTGGCCAAGCTCATGGCGCCGCGCGGGTGGAGCTCGCCGGTGGCGCCCTCCGCCCGGGCGCGCCCGTCCGAGAACGCCAACTCCTGGCGGTGGCAGGTAGCGCAGGCGACGGTGCCGTTCACCGACAGGCGCCGGTCGTAGAACAGGTGGCGGCCGAGTTCCGCCTTGGCCGCAGTCTGGGGATTGTCCAGCGGGATCACCGGCGCTGGGAAGAACTCCGGAAGAAACTCCGCCAGGGGGCCAACGGAGGCCGCGACCGCTGGATTGCCGGCGGTAACCGCCGCGGGCCGAGTGGTTCCGCGGCTGGTGGAGGGCGAGGCGCAGCCGGCGAGGAGCAGGGCGATCACCGCCGCGCCGGCGATCCCTGATCCTCGGGCGCCGATCCTGCGCCGCCCGCCTGCCATCGGAACGCGACCTACCAGACGCGGTCGCGGAGCTGCGTCAGCGAGGCCGTTTGGTCGGCCAGCTTGGTGCGCTCGACGACCCAGGCATCGAAGGCTTCCAGAGTTTCCGCGTCGACCCCGTCGGGGTCCGCCTTGCGGTTCTCGAGCCAGGTCACCATAGCCGTCATCAGCTCGTCGGCCCGCTGCCGGTCGAGGCTGAAAAGGTGCATGTAGGCTTCCTTGGCGTCGTCCAGCCGGTTGAGGCCCAGGTAAGCCTCGGCGCGGTATTCGATCGCCTCGGTGTAGGTGGGAGCCAGCTCGAGGGCGGTGTCGTAGGCGGCCAGGGAGTCTTCGTACTCGCCGAGCTTGCGCAGGGCATAGCCGAGACTGCTCCAGGCCTGGTGGTGTTTCGGGTTCTGGTTCGTCGCGTCTTCGAAGCGCTTGGCGGCCTTGCGGTAGACCTTCTCGATCTTCTTCGCGTCGCCGTTTTGGTCTTCGATGGACCAGGCCTTGTCGCGTAGCTCGAGGCCGCGGTTGTAGGCGGCGTCGGCTTTCTGCTCCGGGGTCAGCTCCGGCAACGAAGGGCGCGGCGTTGGGGTCGGCGCCGACGAACCGCCGGCGGCGAATAGGGCCACCGGCGCGAGCAGGGCGGCGAGGGCCAGAAGGGAAAGAGCTGGGATCGGGCGTTTCATGGTGAGGTCCTCTTGGTCGTGGCAGGGTGGCATTTCAGTATATCGGTGGTTCGTCGGGGGCGATGCGGTGGCATCACCAGGAGCGCGTCATGCCGCCGTCGACTCGCAGGTTCTGGCCGGTAATGTAAGAGGCGTCCGGGGAGAGCAGGAAGGCCACCGTGCGGGCCACTTCCTCGACCCGCCCGGCACGCCCAGCGGGGATGCGTTCGAGGGAGGAGTCCTCCACCGGATAGCTGTCGATGAAGCCCGGCAGCAGGGTGTTCATGCGCACCCCGGCAGCGGCGTAGCGATCGGCGTAGAGTTTGGTGAAGGCACCGAGGCCGGCGCGCAGTGCCGAGGAAAGGGGAAAGTCGAGACTCGGTTCAACCGCTCCGAAGGCGGAGATGTTGACGATCGAACCGCCGCCCTCGGCCAATGCCGAAGTGACCACCCGCGCCATCCGCACGACGTTGAGCACCACCAAATCCAGCCCCTCGTGCCAGGCTTCGTCGTCGATCTCCAGCAGCTCACCGCGCGCCGGGTGGCCGGTGTTGTTGACCACTCCGTCGATGCGGCCCCAGCGTTCGAGGGCGCCTTCCACCAGCCGCTCCAGGTCCGCCGTTTCGGTGACCGAGCCGCGCACCGCCAGCGCCCCAAGTTCCTCGGCCAGGGGCTCCAGATCGTCAGAGCGCGAGAGCAGAGCCAGGGACCAGCCGCGCTCGGCCAGTTCGCGGGCGCAGGACGCTCCCATCCCCCGGCTGGCGGCGGTGACGAGGGCGACGGGCGGGGTGCTCATTCGCCGTCTCCCTGTTTGCTTTCAAGGGCTTCGCCTTCATCGGCGCCGGCGAGCCAGCGCAGAGTGTTGAGCAGCAGCCGAGGGTTTTGCTCGGCACCCTCGGAACCGAGGCCAATCACCACCCGGTGGTTGCGCGGTCCCGCCTCCTGGGAGGTGAACATCGTCGCCTCTCCGAAGGCCGCCACGCGACCCTCGCCGTGGGTGAAGGCCGCGCCCTGCAGCCAGCCTTCGGCGTCGAATCGCGGGGTGGACTCGTCGAACTCCCAGGGCACATCCGGCTGCAGGAAGATGACTCCGGGACCCAAGAGCATCAGCGGCGAAGCCCCCTTCGGAGCCCGGAAGGCGGAGCCGGTAAAGGATTTGACGTAGTCCACCCGCTCCTCCGGCCCCCGGCCATCGGTGATCGGGTGGGCGGCCAGGGTGCCCGCCTCGCGGCGGAAGGTGTAGGGGCCGCCCTGCCCGTCGACCATGGCGAAGCCGTCGGCCCACTGCAGGCCGAAGGCGGCGGCGAGGTCCGCGGAGTAGCCCGCCGCGGGCATGTGATCGGCGATTAGAAGGAGGGCGCCGCCATCGTGCACCCACTTCTCCAGCAGGGCGACTTCTGCCTCCGGGAAAGCCGAACTCGAACCCTCCGGAGCCCGGGCGTTAGCGGTCACCAGGATGTCCACCTCCGCCAAGGACTCGGCCGTGAGGGGTCCGAGGTGAGGCCCCACCCGGAAACCGTCACTGGCGGCGAACTCGGCGAAGGGTCGGTAGCGGCCGCCGACGGTATGGGCGTTGTTGTGGCTTTCGTCCAATGCCACGCGCGGACCGGCTCCGGACTCGTACTCCGGCTTCGGGGACCTCAAGTCGAAGCCGGGATCGCCGACCTGGCTGGGCTTTGGGCCACTGCTGCCGCAACCGGCCATTATCCAGAGCAGCAAGAGCCCAAAACATCCGCTCCACAGTTGGGGTCT
Source organism: Acidobacteriota bacterium (assembly GCA_039030395.1). Lineage (NCBI taxonomy): Bacteria > Pseudomonadati > Acidobacteriota > Acidobacteriota bacterium. The sequence goes on along the minus strand of JBCCEF010000006.1, from coordinate 83,415 downwards.
GAACCCACCCGTCATGCGGCCTTGCCCTCCTCTTTGAGCAAGCCGAACACTTCGTCCACTTGCTGCCAGCCGGTGCGCATCAAGAAAGTGGTGTTGCGGCCGTAGGACTTGGCTCCGAGCAGGAAGAAGTCCGGCTCCGGATTGACCAGGGACTCGCTGCCGTGGCTGGTCTGGGCCAGGCAGTCGCCGCCGCCGGCGCCGAGTAGCGCCGCCGCCAGCTTCATCGGCCCGGCGGTGGCGTAGCACTCGTGCACCTGGAGCTGGCGATAGAGGCGGTAGTCGCCGACATATCCGGTGAGGGAGAGAATGCGATCCACCTCGACGACCGAGTCCGTTCCGCCGTCGCGCCGCCGCAAGGTCACCCGGAGCCGGTCGCCGGCTGGCGCCAGTCCCTCGACCACCACCCCGAGGCGGATGTCGAAGGCCGGCGAATCGCCGCTCGCCAGCTCTGCCGCTCGTTGCTCCAGAGCCAGTCGCTCGGGCAGCTCATCCTCCTCCGGCGCCGTCGGAGGCTCGGTCTTCCGCAGGGCCCATACGACCTGCGTCTCCGGATGGGATTGGGCGAGGTCGGCGAGATCGCGGGCGGCGGTACGGGCCGAATGGCCGGCGCCCACCAGCAGCACCGTTCGGTCCGCCCAGCCGCCGGCGTCGATCTTCGGCAGATGGCGGATGATCGCCCCGTCGGCGGCGTTCTCTCCAGGGGCCGGTATGCCGCCGTCGCCCAGGCGATTGGGTGAGCCGTAGGTGCCGGTGCAGTCGAGCACGATGTCGGCGCGTTCGATACGCTCGCCGCCGTCGGCGTCGCGAACGAGCAGCCGGAACGGTCGCTGCCGCCGGTTGCCGGTGCCGATCTCGTCACTCTTCACCAGGCCGTCGCGGCCCACTTCGAGCACCCGCGTGCCGAGTCGCAGGCACGGCGCGATCTCCGGCAGTGCCGCCAGGCGGTCGAACACCTGCGCCGCCAGGTCGTCGCCGGTCGGACAGGCGCCCCCCGTCGGCGGCTCGTGTCCCACCGCTGCCAGGCGCTTTCGGGCGCGTGGCGATACGTTCAGGTCCCAGGGGGTGAACACCCGCACGTGGCCCCAGGAGCGCACCGCCGCGGCCGGTCCGTCGCCGGCTTCGAACAGAACGAATGGATAGCCGCCTTCGGCCGCCGCGAGGGCCGCTTCGAGGCCCGTCGGGCCGCTTCCGAGGATGGCGATTTTCGGCTTCATCTCAGGTTCTCCCCTGGGAGGTTGTCATCGGTCGGTCACCGCCGCCTCGGGCTCGGTCCAGGAATTCGGCAGGTCGCGCGTGGCGCCCTGCCGCTCTTCGCCGGCCATCGCTCCCACCCCGTCCCGCACGGTCAGGCGCAAGGTGACGTCCGCCAGGCGCTCCGCCTGGGCCGGTACGTGGGTCACCACCACGATGGCGCGACCTTGCTTGAGGCTCACGATGCGCTCTTCGATCTTGTGGGTCGCTTCCGGGTCGAGGGCGCTGGTCGGCTCGTCCATCAGCAACACCCGCGGCTCGAGGGCGAGGGTGCGGGCCAGGCACAGGCGCTGCTGCTGGCCGACGGACAGGAGGCTCGCCGCATCCCGCAACCGGTCTTTCACTTCGCTCCACAGGGCCGCTTGCCGCAGCGCTCGCTCGACCCGCTCGCCGAAGTTTTTTCTCTTGCCCGACAGGCCGAAGGCGACGTTGTGTTCGACCGAGCCCGGGAAGATCACCGGCTGCTGGAACAGCATGCCGACCCGCCGGCGCAGGGCGTCCGGATTCACCCGGCGGTCGAAGATCGGCTGACCTTCGACCCACACCTGGCCGGTCACCTGCAGGCCGGTGCTGAGGTCCACCAGGCGATTGCAGCAACGCAGCAGGGTGGTCTTGCCGGCGCCGGAGGGTCCGGTGAGGCAGAGCACTTGGCCGGTGTGGACGCTGAGATCGATACTCTGCAGCAGGGTGCGCTCGGCGCTCGACACCGTCAGGCGGCGAGCGACCAGCGGGGCATCCGTTGCCCGAAGAATCTCAGCCATGGCGCGCCTCCTCGTGGCTGCTGAGGCGTGCCGGCAGGGTCGCCAGGGAGAAGGCCGCCACCAGCAGCACGAGCAGCAGGGCGGCGCCCCACAGCCGGGCTCCGGCCCCGGGATGGAGCGAGTCCTGGGCCAGCACAAAGATGTGGTACGGCAGGGCCAGCACCGGACTGTCGCGGATGCCGGTGGGCAGCGTGGCGCCGGAGAACACCGCCGCCGTGAACAAGATTGGTGCTGTTTCGCCGGCCGCCCGGGCGAGGCCGAGGAGGGTGCCGGAGAGCAGCCCGCCGGCGCTCTGCGGCAGCACCACCGAGCGCACTACCCGATCCCGCGACAGGCCGAGGCCGTGAGCCGCCTCCAGGTACTTCCGCGGGATCGCCCGCACCCGCTCGGCGAAGGCGACGGTCACCGTCGGCAGGATCATCATCGCCAGCACGATGCCGCCGGCCAGCCAGGATTTGCCCCAGCCGAGGTAGCGCGAGAAGAACGCCATGCCGACGAGGCCGAAGAGGATCGAAGGGATACCGTTGGCGGCGTAGAGCACGGCATCGAGGCGGCGGGCCTGGGCCGGTGCGAGGCAGTAGCCGGCGAGGAGGCCCAAAGCGAGGGCCAGGGGGGTCGCGAATAGAGCCGCCGTCAACACCAGGACGATCGTCCCGACGAGCTGGTAGAGCAGCCCTCCGGCAGCGCCCGCCTCGGCCGAGGCGCTGGCGACGAGATCCCAGGACAGGCTTGGCCCGCCGAGCTGGGCGATGGTGGCGAGAAGGGCGACAAAAAGCGCTCCGACCACCAGCGCGCTGCCGGCGGCCCACAGTCCGAAGAGACGATCCGTCCAGCGGGCCAAAGGGGCTGGGCGCCCCCCTCGGCCGAAAAGGCGCGGTTTTTTGGCCTCACCCCCATCCCCGGCGGGCCTTCGACCCGCCGCCGAGCCCTCCCGGGCTCGGTCGCAGGTTGCCGCGGAGGACTGTGACAACCTGCGAGCATGCTCCGAAAGGTTCATGGCCGGCTCACCTGGTCCCGGCCCGGTACTCCCGCAAAGCGCCGGCCGATCAGGGTGATCCCCAGGGTCAGCACCAGCAGCACCAGCCCGAGACTCACCATCGCCGCCCAGTGCAGTGGGTCGCCCCAGGCGAGGAAGGTTTCGGAACCACCGAGCTTGCTGGTCAAGGTTTGGCCGGGTTCGAGGAGCACCGCCGGGGAAAGCGGATGCTCCGGCCATCGGTTGTCCAGACGGCCGACCACCAGGAACACGGCGATGGTCTCGCCCAGGGCGCGGCCGAGGGCCAGCAGCACCGCCGCCGCCAGTCCGGGGAGCGCCTGCGGCAGGGCGATCCGGGCGATGGTCTGGCCGCGGCTGAGGCCGAGGGCGCGGGCGGCCCGGCGCTGGTCTGCCGGTACCGCGGCGAGGGCGTCGTCGGCAAAGGTGGTGACCGTCGGCAGGATCATCACCGACAGCAGCAGTCCGGCGGTCAGCAGGGTGTCGCCGGAGAGCGGGTCGAAGGGTTCGGCGAGGCGGTAAACGACGTCCCGCAGCACCAGCACCCCGATCAGGCCGTAGACCACCGAGGGCACGCCGGCCAGCAGCTCGACGGCGGACTTGACCACCCAGCGGTCGCGCCGCCGGCGGTTGCCAGCGGAGGCGTTGAGGTACTCGGCGGTGAACAGGGCCGTACCCAATCCGAAGGGCGCCGCCACCAGGATCGCCACCGTGGCGACCACCACCGTGCCGTAGATCATCGGCAGCACGCCGAACAGCTCGGCGCGGTAGAACCATTGCACCCCGCCCAGGTAGTCGGCCGGGCTCTGGTGGCGCCACAGGGGCAGGCTGTCGACCGCCAGCATCGCTAGCTGGCCGAGGAAGAACAGACCGGCAAAGAGCCCGCCGGCCACGCAGGCACCGCGCACCCAACCGAGGCGCATCACCGGGTCGCCTTCTCCGCCGCCCGGTAGCCGCTCTCTTCCACCAGCCGTCGGCCGCGCTCCGAGAGCAGGAAATCGATCAGGGTTCGCGCCTCGGCCATCGGCTCGCCGTCGGTCAGGACGAGGAGCGGGCGGACGAGCGGATAGAGGCCGTGGTCGAGGTTGCGATCCGTCGGCGTGACGGTCGCGCCGTGCTCGTTCTCGAGGGCCAGGGCGAAGACCCTCTCACCGTCCGCCCAGGCGGCCGAGAGCTGGGTGACGGCGCCGCGGGTGGAGCCCACCTTGGTGCGGCCCTCTTCGTTCGAGCTAACCTCCGGTAGGCTGACTAGCGGTGCCTCGTCGGCGTCGCCGTAGAGCCAGTCCGCAAACACCTCCCAGGTGCCGCGGCCGGGCTCTTTGTTGAAGAACACCACCCGGCGATCCGGCCCGCCGACCTCTCGCCAGTTCTCAATCCTCCCCTCGTAGAGCCCCCGCACCTGGTCGCGGGTCAGCGAGCGCAGGCCGCTCTCCCACACGTCCTTCGAAACGGTCAGGGCGACGGCATCGAGACCGATGGTGACGGTGCGGAAGTCCGTCTCCGGATAGCGCTCACGGTCGCCGTCGTTCAACGGGCGCGACGACATCCCCACGTCCACCCTCCCGTCGCCGACGGAGGCGATGCCCCCGGAACTGCCGCCCTGGGTGTCCACGACGATCGCCAAACCCTGCTCCTGCCGCAGGATCTCGGCGGCCCGGGTGACCACCGGATTGACCGTCGACGAACCGTTGACCTTGAGTGCTTCGGCGGACTCTGCACCGAAGAACAGGCCGACGGCTAGGAGTATCGCCGCGCGGACGGTGGACGCGAAACATCTCATCACCGACGCCACCCTCAGCAGCAGTCCGAGCCGGGAGCGCAGAAGTCCGAGGCCTCGGTGGTGGCGTTGTAGTCCATACCCTTGGTTTCCTTCGGATGGCGGAGCACAGTGCGGTTGCAGTCAAAGGGCTGGGCTTCGGCCTGCGGGATCTCAACCCGCGGCTCGATCGCTTCGAACATCCCATCGTAGGGAGCCTGGCGATACAGTTCGAAGGTCTTCTCGCACACCGCGTAGCGCCGGCCGCGGGTCATCCTGTGGCCGTCGTCGTCGGTCACTTCCAGGAACGGTCCCTTGTAGATCACCGCCTGGTTGCGCTCCCAGCAGGGACCCTCCTTGCCCTTGAAGGCCTCGACCGTCAGGGAGCGGAACTCGATGCCGCTGACCGTCTGCCAGGGCTCTGGCTGACGCTCCAGAATGCGGACGCCGTGGAATCCGGCTTCTTCGAAGGCCTGGAGAAACCCTTCCTCGGTCAGCGCCCCGGAGATGCAGCCGCTCCACAGGTCCGGGTCCTGCTGGAGTTCCTCGGGCACCTCTTCATCGGCGACAATGTCCGAGATCACCGCCCGGCCGGCCTTCCGGAGCACCCGGTAAATCTCCTGGAAGAGCTGGCGTTTCTCCGGCGCCGCCACCAGGTTGAGCACGCAGTTGGAAACCACCACGTCCACCGAGTCGTCGGCCACCAGCGGCTCTTCCCGGCGCAGCCGGTCGAGGAGGCCCTGAGCCGCCAACAGGTGCTCGGCGTCGGTCACCGGCTGGCCGGCGAGTTCCCGGTCGAGGCGGTCGAGATCCAACCCCAGATCCTGGATCCGGCCGCGGCGAAATTCGACGTTGCCAAAGCCGATGCGCTCGGCCACCACCGGCGCCGCGCGGCGCGCCACGTCGAGCATGTCGGCGGTCATGTCGATCCCGATCACCTTGCCCTCGGAGCCGACCACCTGCGAGGCGATGAAGCAAATCTTGCCGGTGCCGCTCCCTAGGTCGAGCACCGTCTCGCCGGTCGCGAGGTAGCGGCTCGGGTCGCCGCAGCCGTAGTCGCGCTCGATCACCTCGGAGGGGATGACCTCCAAGTACTTCGGGTCGTAGTCCACCGGGCAGCAGAGCGCCGCCACCTGCTCCTGGGCGCCCTGCGCATAGCGTTGCCGGACAATCGATTCGACGGTGTCCGAAGTGGTCGATGCGGGGCTTTCGGCGATGGTCATTTCGTCCCTCTCTTTCCCAAAGATTGCGAAGTCATGGTGCTCAGTACTTGGAAGCCGCGCGCTCCCTCGGCGGCAGGACTTCGAGGCAGGTGGTCCACCATCCGCTGAGGATGGTCTCGACAAATTCTTCCGGCAGCTCTTCCCGGCGCATTTCCTCGGCCAGGCCTTGGTGGTCGTAGGCCAGTGGCACGAGTTCGACGTCGATGCCGTTGCGGCTCTCTTCGAGGATCGAGAACCACACCCGCGGGTCGCCGTCGTTCGCCGGCCGGCCGATCACCCCGACGTTGACGGCGTCGCGGCCGGAAGGCAGGCGGCGGTGCCAGTGCAAACCGGTGTGGGTACACAGGAGGCCGTCGCAGCGGTGCTGGTCGAGCAACGTCTCAAAATATGCCGCCGGGGCGCTGGAGAAGAACAGAAATTCGTTGATCCGCCGCGGCGAGCCGTGCACCAGCAGCAGCTCCCGGCTTCCCACCCTCACCCGCCGTTGCCGCGGCAGGGTGCCCATCCACGCCTTGAACTCCGGCGAGCAGTGGGCCTCCGTGTAGCGGTAGGAGAGAGTGGCGAAGTGGTTGTCGCGCGGGTCCGTATATCCGCAGTTGCAGTCTTCCCGACCGGAGGCAAGGGACTCCTCGTAGTTACCCTGAAGGGTCTTGACGGCGCCCTGCTCCAAAAGGGGCCGGACCTTCTCCGGGTGCGGACCGAAGCCGCCCAGGTCGCCGAGGCAGTAGACCGCTTCGGCATCGCGCCGGTGGGCCTCTTCGAGCAGTGCGGCGAGGGCGCAGTGATTGTTGTAGACGCCGCCGAAGACGGCGATCCGCCGGTACGGACCCTCCGCCTCCGGAGCGGGTCCTTCGGAATTCGGCCGGCGGTACTCCTGGCGGGCGTCGGCCCTCTCCTCGGGGTTCAGGGCCGTGCCGGCTTCGTCCACCGCCTTGCGGAAACGCTCCAGCGGAACGAGCTTCTCGCCCCAGGTGGCGAGGCCCCGGTGGCGCGTGAGCTTCTGCCGTTCGGCGGCGCGGCGCGCCTTCTCGACGGCGTCTTCTGGAATTCGGTTGGCCATCGTTTCGTCGCCTCAGGTCTTGCAGGAAACGCCGTAGACATGGCAGGTCCAGCAGGCCGGATGTTCGAGGGGATACGAGCCCAGGGTGTCGCTCAAGGTCTCGCCCATCTTGCCCTCCGGCTCATTGACCAGGATCGGGCACACCCATACGCCGCGGTCCGTCACCATGCGGCAGGAGCTGCACTGCAGGTGCTCCCAGCCGTCGTCCGCGACCTCGCCGGCGCGCAGCTTTTGCCAGCTCTCGTAGGCGCCGCCGCGCTCCGCTTCGGAGCCGATCTGGAACACCGGCAGCACCTTGAGCCGCGGCTTGTCGGCGCCCAGCCCGCGCAGCAGATCGAAGAACTTGGCCTTGCCCGCCTCGGTGCCGCTCACGCCGTGGACTTCGGTCACCGTCAACACCGGATTGAGGCCGGCGGCGAGAAGGTTGCGCACCCCGTTGAGCACCCGTTCGAAGGAGCCCTCGCCGCGGATCGGGTCGTTGCTGGCGGCGTCGAAGCCGTCTAGGGAAACGCGCAGGTCGAGGGAGTACTCGGAGGCATCTTGCAGGGCGCGCAGACGGGCACAGCGTTCGCTGTCGAGCAGCAGGCCGTTGGTCAGCACGTTGGCCGGACCCACCGCCAAGGTGGCTTCGAGAATCGCCTCCATCGCCGGATTCAAAAACGGTTCGCCGCCGGTGAAGTAGTACTCCTTCACCCCCAGCTCAACCGCCTCCACCAGGTAGCCCTCGACCTCGGCAAGGGACATCATCTCGTGGGTGCGGTTGGTCGGCGAGCAGGAGATAAAGCAGTGGTTGCAGGCCAAGTTGCACACCGTTCCGGCGACCTGAAACCACAAGGTATCGAGGGCCGCGAGACGCACCCGCGGGGGCGGCAAGTCGTTCCCTGGGGCGGCGCGGACGGAAGGTTCGGTCATGGCAACTCTCGTGTTCGGTGGCCGGTTCGCACCCGGAGCGCGGGCCGTCCACGTTGGGTCCCGCAGTGGCGCCGCCGGCCTGCGGCGGATCCACCGAAGCGGTATCGGACTAGAAGGTGTCGGAAATTGCGGTCAGGCGACCGCCGGCGGGCCGCGGGCGAGAAGGGGGGAGGCCTGCGAGTCGCGAGGCGAGCCGAGGCGGCGCGGCCGGCCGGGCCGCAGGGTCGCGGCGAGGCGCGCCCGCAGATGGCCGATGAGTCCTCGCCAGGCGCTTTCCGCGGAGCGCAGCCAGCGGATGAAGGCGGGAACATCGTCGATATCGGCCAGAGCTTCGAGTTCGACCACCTCCCGACCCTGGTTCTTCAGGATGCTCTTCAGGCTGCGCAGGGTGTGGCTCTGGCACCAGACGACGTTCTCCGCCAGTCCGGGGATCGGCCGGGCGGTGGCGATCAAGTACACGCCGCCGTCGGCGGCAGGCCCAAGGACCACCCGCTTCGGATCGGCCCGCAGGAGGCAGAGGGCTTGGCGGATGTGACGGGCCGAGAATCCCGGCGAGTCGGCGCCGACCACCACCAGCGGTCCGTCAGTGTGACCGCCCGCCCGCCCGATCGCCCGCGCCAGGCGCTGGCCGAAGGTGCCTCCTTCCTGCGGGGCGCGGAACACATCCTGCGGCAGATCGAGGTTCGTGGGGGCCGAGACCTCTAGCCGGCAGTGCGTCCGGCGGCCGGCTTCGAGGACGCCGTCGAGCCAAGCCCGGCGCGCTGCCACCTCCTCGTCTCGCAGCCGTGGCGGCAGTACCGGCCGGCGCACTGCATCACGGTCGGCGCCGAGGGTGAAGACGAGGAGGGTGGCGCGAGGAATCTCGGGGGTCATCATTCAAATCATACGCTGATGGGCGACGATCGGATTAGCGGGGCTTCGCGTCCGCTCGGCCATCGGGAGCTCGGAGTCGTCTTCCGAAGAGCCAATGGAGTACGGATCTCGAACCCTTCAACCATCGTCCGGAGCGAAGGAAAATACATCTCACCTCAAGACGGCTTTATTTTAGATGCTCAAGTATAACGCAAGATACTGCGATATCATTTCAGGACCTTGGGACGCTTCATGCTTTGGGCCTTGCCGCTGGTGATCCTGGTGAGTGCTCTGCACCAGGCGCTCGCGGCGCCCGCTGGACCGGTTCCGAGGGGCCTCTCAGCGTTGACGGTGATCGGTTTCTGGGGGCTTGAAGCCATCGCTCTGACAGCGCTTTTCCTACTGCTTTCTGAACGGGGAGGATCGTTCGTGGTCAGCGGATTGCTGACCGGTTGGACCGCCTGGTTGTTTCGGGGGCCGGTGGCGATTCTCAGTTCCGCTACGGCGGGACTCCCACCGCGACCGGGCGACTGGTCCTTCTCGTTGCGCGCTCTGGCCCTTTATTCCGCAACTGGCTTGGTGTTGGCCGCTGCGGCGTGGGCCTCGAGCCTTCGGCGGACGATAGAAAAAAAAGAGCCCTAGGGGCAACAATCTTCCCTTCGCGGAAGAATACGGCACAATTAATAGAGAAATTTCTCTATGTACATCAGTGTGTCAAAGGTGTATACTTTCTTAAGAAATGCAATTCAGCGCTGGCTTCGTTTGCGCCGAGAGCCCGGGAGTGCCGCTGCTCCCTGTGCCACCCCTCCCTCTGAGGCGAGGTCTAGCCCGTCTCCACCAGCGGAAGTTGGCACCTACCGGTGGACACTCCCTCGCCTACAAAGGGCACTGGCCGAAGATGCGGACGGGCTCGCTCGCTCGCTCTTCGAGCACTACTACAGTAGGTTGATCGGATTCTTCCTGCGCCGGGGAGTGCGGCGCGATGACTGCGACGATCTAGCCCAAGAGGCGATTTTTCGCATCATCAACAGAGTGAATAATTTTCGGGGCGAAAGCACCTTTGACTCCTGGGTCTTCAAGATCGCTCTGAACGAGCTACGGGAACACCGCCGTAGGTTCTCGGCCCAGAAGCGTGCCGGGAAGGAAGTTTCCATCGATGGGTCGCGGGACGAGGTGGAGGATCGCCCAGGCTGGAAAGGCGATCGGACACCGGAGCGAGAAGCCCTGCGGCGAGAGCAGGTGGGCCGTCTGCACGACGAGGTCCAGCGGCTGCCGCCGCGGATGCGCCAATGCATGCGTTTGTGGATGGCAGAATGGTCCTACCAAGAAATCGCCGACGAGCTGAACATCTCGCTAGCGACGGTCAAGGCTCACCTGGCCCAAGGCCGGGCCAAACTGAAGAGGCGGCTCGGCGGCTAGCTCCGACCCAGGGAGGCCTGCGCCAGGGAACCACCGTGGATCACCCGGAGGATCTCGAAGATCTCCTAGCTGAACTCGCCGCGCACACCGGTGCGCGTCACCCCTCGGTGGACGAATGGATCAGCTATGCGGAGGGGCGCTTGCCGGTGGAGGAGCGGGCTTGGCTGGATCTTCATCGCGAGCGCTGCGACGAATGCCGAGAAGTTATCGAAGAACTCTTGGAGTTTCCTCATCGCCCCGGCCCGTACCTATCCCAGGACCAGCGTGAGGCCGCCTGGGCGTCCCTGCGCAAACGGTTGGGTCGGGAGCCCACCGGCGCCGGGCCGGGTCTTCAGAGACCTTCGCCTTCGCGTCCCTTGCGCCGCACCACCGGCAGGATTTTGATGGCCGCCTGCTTGCTCTTCGGCCTGTGGGGACTGTGGGCCGTTCAGCGGGCGCAGCGAATTCTCGACGGAGAGTCCCTCGCCGGCGGAAACCTCGCGTTGGTTCGGATCGTCGAGGTGACCCCGCCGGTGCGCGGCGTCGGTGACGGTCCCTGCGTGCCCGGCGACCGGAGCACCGCCTTGGCGTTGAATCTTCGGCAGCTCGCGGCGCTCGGCCCGGACGAACCACTGGTGGCGGAGATCGTCGATCGCCGGGGTGCGGTGCGGCTGCGTCGGGAAGGCCTCCGCCGCCAGGGCGTCGGGGGCTCCCGGGAGATCCTCGCGCTACCCGCCTCGCGCCTCGAAGCCGGCCCGCACGTCCTCCGTTTGAGCGCCCGCGGCGGGCGCGACGTGGACACCTTCCACTTCGAGATCTGCAGCTCCTAGCAGGTTGCTGAAAAGGGGCTATGCCCTTTGATCTCAGCAGTCCTGCTAGCTCATTCTCTAGGGGGCTGGGCGCCCGCCCGCGGTCCGCCCCTCGCCTGAAAGCACTTGTGTTTTCAGGCCCACCCCATCCACGGCGCCTCTGGCGGGGGCGCCCAGTCGCCGCCGAGCCCTTTGGGGCTCGGTCGCAGGGTGCTGAAATTCCTGTCGGAGTTTTCAGCATCCCACTAAGAATTAGGTCTCAAGTTTTTTCGGCGGCGACTACCCCATTTTTCTCGCACCACGCTCTATAGGAAGTAGACGGCTTCGGTCGCACTGCCGGCACCGTGCCCATCAAGCGGGGCCCAACACTCCGCGGGGATGGATCCACACCGGCAATCCGCGGCCGGGGTTGACGCAAGTTCCTCCGCGGTCGGCCCTCAACCCTGAGGGCCGGCCCGCTTTTTTTACCGGTACTCCTGGAGCTCCGGGAGACCAGTGCGCCTTGGGAGGGGCACTTGGACCAAAGCAGAGCCTCGAGAGGATTCCAGACGCAGGACCGGAGGCCTGGGGCTTCTCAGCCAGAGGAGAGGCCGGTTTACCGTCCCGGCGGTTCCTCGGCTGGCTTGGCCCAATGGCAAGAACGGCTTCTTCCTCTGATGGCGCGTTCGGTAGCGGCTCTTGCCGTCTTCTTTTTTGTCGGCTCCCTCGCGCAACTGGCCTACCTCCAGTGGCACTTGACCCGGGAATCTCCCAACATCCTCACTGAGATCGAGCCTGAACTTCTGCCGCCCGGTCAAGTGGAGATTGCTGCCCTGCTCGAATCCGACGTCGTCGCCCGCCGCTATCGGCTGGCTTCGATGCAGATGATGGGCCAGTTGTGGATTCGTTACCTCGGCTTCGTCACCGGCATGATCATGGCGATCATCGGAGCCGTCTTCGTACTCGGCAAGCTCAGAGAGGAAGACACGCGGGTGCAGGCGGAAGCTTCGCCGTTCAAGATGTCGATCGCGACCGCTTCACCGGGCATCATCTTGGCGCTCGTTGGCGCGGGTTTGATGATGGCAACGGTGCTCACCAAGCAGAGGTCCACGGTCGAAGACGCTGCGATCTATCTTCTGCGACTGCCCCCGAGCGATGCGAGCAACGGTACCGAACTCGCCGACCAGCTAGACGCCATCCGAGCGCGCCGCGCAGGCGAATCGACCGCCGGCATCAAGTCCGATGACCTGCGAGAGGAGTGACTGACATGAGCACTTGCCGGCTAATCCGTTTCTATCCGCTGCGAGCCGCGGGTTGGATCCTTGCCTGTGCACTGCTCCTCCCGGCAGGAGCCGACGCCCGAGACCAGCGGCCCAGAGGCGAACTCAACAGCGAGCAGCTATACGAGGAAGCTCGGAACGCGCTCCATCGGGCAGATTGGCGGCTGGCCTCCCATCTCCTCAGCGCCCTGCTCTGGCAGTCCTACGACGCGCTGGACCCGAACTTCCGATGGAAGGTGGGATCGCTGCTTGCTGAAGCCGAGAACAACTACAAAAGCGAGATCCTGATGCTAGCAATGGCGAACTGCGAGCCACCCACAGCGGGCTCCGACAGCAAGTCAGACGATCTACAGGGAGTTCCTGCCAGGTCGAAAGTCACGAGTCGCCAACGGCAAGCCACGCCGCTCATCCTGCCGAAACTCAAATACGCGCAAGGTCGTCAACCACAGGGCGCAGCTCCTCCTTGTACTTCCGAGAAAGCTGCGCTCCACAGCACGCGGCAGGAGGTCGTCAGGTTGCAGCAACAGCTCGATCGTTCTGCAACCGAATCGAAGGCGAGTTGCGCGCGACAAACAGATCAGCTCGCCAAGAAACTGGCCGCCGCTTCGACGCTCGGCAAGGAGGAATTCTCTCGCGACTCATGCAGTGGCCTGGTTACGGTGGTCGGCCACGACTTTTGGCAGAGTTCTGTTGAGGTTGCAGCGCTGATCAACGAGTCAGATGTCCACACACTCGAGGCACAACGCAAAGCGCTTGAGTCGAGGATCGGTGAGTTGGCATCCGCGATCGCGCAAACGGACCTCTCCCCAGGGGTCAGATTGAAGCGTTCGGCGCGCAAGTCGAGGCGCCAGCAACTCCGCAGGTTGAGACAGGAGCAAAAGGACCTCGAAGGTCGGCACGAAGGGCTTTCTCGCGACATCACTGCGGCCTGCGGCAAACGCATCCAGGCCTTGGAAGAACTCACAGAGAATCGCATTCGTGTGATCGAGAAACGCCTCGCCGATGTGAAGAAACAGTCCAGGTAGGCCGCCTTCTCTCCCCGGCCGAATTGTTAGGCTGAGTGGCGAGAGGTGCCGAAGTCCGTGGAGGATCCGGGCTAAGATCGGCTACGTGCCGAGTTCCCTAGAAGTACCCGAGCCTGCCGCGTGAAGATCGCCGCCGTTGGGAAGTCCTTCCCACCGCACTACTACGACCAGGAAACGCTCGTCGCGGCCCTGCGGGACCACTGGGCGGAACGCCACTTCAATTTGCGGCGACTGGAGCAACTGCACCGCAATGTGATGGTCGGCGGACGCTACCTCGCGCTGCCGATCGAACGCTACGCCGGCCTCGATACCTGGGGCCAGGCGAACGACGCCTGGATCGAGGTGGCTCAGGAGGTCGGGGGCGAAGCGGTGCTCGGCGCCCTCGCCGGCGCCGGCCTGACGGTGGACGATGTCGGCGCTATTTTCTTTGTCTCGGTCACCGGCGTGGCCACCCCTTCGATTGACGCACGGCTGGTCAATCGCCTGGGCCTACCGGAAAACATCAAGCGCCTGCCGCTCTTCGGCCTCGGCTGCGTCGCCGGCGCTGCCGGCATTGCCCGGGCGGCGGACTACGTGCGCGCCTTTCCGGATCAAGTGGCGGTGCTGCTGTCCGTCGAGCTGTGCTCTTTGACTCTTCAGCGGCAGGATCTCTCGATTCCCAACCTCATCGCCTCGGGCCTCTTTGGCGACGGCGCCGCGGCGGTGGCGATCACCGGCGCCGAGCGCGGTACGCTGCCCGGTCACGCCGCCGGGCCGGAAATCGTCGCCACCCGCTCGGTGTTCTATCGCGATACCGAGCGGGCGATGGGCTGGGACATCTCCGAACGCGGCTTCGGCATCGTCTTGGGGCCGGAGGTGCCGGAGATGGCGCGGGACCACCTGGGCAAGGATGTCGACCGCTTTCTCGTCGACCACGGACTGGGGCGCGGCGATGTCGCCCGCTGGATCTGCCACCCCGGAGGCCCGAGGGTGCTGTCGGCCATCGGCGAGGCCCTGGAGCTGTCCGAAGACGACCTGGCGATCCCCTGGCGGAGCCTTCGGGAGGTGGGCAATCTGTCGTCCACCTCGGTTTTGCTGGTGCTGGAAGAAACCCTGCGCGAGCGGCCGCCGGAAGCCGGCGCCTGGGGGGTTCTCCTGGCTATGGGGCCGGGTTTCTGCTCGGAGCTGGTGTTGCTGCGATGGTAGACCTCGACAGCCGGTGGATCTTCACCCTGGCGGTGGCGGCGGTGGCCTGCGAACGGCTGGTCGAGCTGGTCGTGTCGCGGCGCCATGAGCGGATTCTCCGCGGTCGCGGCGCCGTCGAGGTGGGGGCCTCTCACTATCCATGGATGGTTGCCCTCCACACCAGTTTCTTGGCCGCCGGGCCGCTCGAAGCGTGGCTCTTCGGTCGGCCGTTCATTCCCTGGCTCGGTTGGATCGCGGCGGCGGTGGTGGCTGCGACTATGGCGCTCCGCTACTGGACCATCCGTACTCTCGGCACTCGCTGGACGACCCGGGTGCTGGTGCTGTCAGAGGCCCCGCTGGTCGAAGGCGGCCCGTTTCGCTGGTTGCGCCACCCCAATTACCTGGCCGTGGCCCTGGAACTGTTCGCCTTGCCGTTGATCCACGGCGCCTATGGGACGGCCCTAATCTGGGGCATTTTGAATCTATGGCTCCTGAAGGTGCGAATCTCCATTGAGGACCATGCCCTGCGCGGCGCCTCGCCCTCGGCCGTCAAGGTGTTCTGATCATGAACTCGACTCTCCTCGATCCAACTCCCGAAGCGGTGCTGGCCGGCGTCACTGGCGTGGCTCGCGAGCATCTCCAGTGGCAGGGGCCGGTGCGCCCGGAAATGCACCTGGTGGAGGATCTGGGGCTCGATTCGCTCCGCCTCCTCACCCTCGCCGTCGAAATCGAAAACCACTTTCGGGTCATCCTCGACGATGCCGACGAGGAGACCATCGAAACCGTCGGCGATCTGGTGGCGACCATCTCCGACAAGCTCGCCACGGGGGAAGCCGAATGAGCGGGGAGGTGAAGTGAGCCTCTCCACCCTGGCCGCGGAGACGCTCAACGACTTTCTGGCGCGCGCAGCGGATTTTCCTGCAGCGGGGCTGCGCTTCGTCGATCGCCGCGAGGCGGAAACCTTCGCTGCGTGGTCGGAACTGCTCGATCGGGCGCTGATCGTCGCCGGCGGATTGCGCGCCGCGGGGGTGCGGCGTGGTGAGCGGGTGGCCCTCGTCTTCCCCACCCAGCCGGCCTTCTTCGCAGCGTTCTTCGGCGTTCTGGCCTGTGGCGCGGTGCCGGTGCCGCTCTATCCGCCGGTGCGCCTCGGTCGCCTCGCGGAGTACCACCGGCGCACCGCCGCCATGATCCGGGCCGCCAACGCCCGCATGGTCCTGGCAGCGCCCCGGGTGCGCCGCATCCTCGGCGAGACCATCGAACAGGCTCAGCCGCCCCTCGGTTGCCACCTCTTGAGCGATCTGCCGGCGGAGCCGATGGAGCTGCTGCCGGTGGAACCGGACGATCTCGCCCTGGTGCAGTTCTCTTCCGGCACCACCGTCGATCCCAAGCCGGTCGCCCTGACGCACCGCGCCCTGGTCGCCCAAACCCGCGCCCTGAACGAATTTTGGCCGGACAGTGCGCTGATCGAGCACTCGGGAGTGAGCTGGCTGCCGCTCTACCACGACATGGGGTTGATCGGCTGTATCCTGCCGGCGCTGGAGCGCCCGGCGCTCCTCACCCTGCTTCCGCCGGAGGCCTTCGTTGCCAGGCCGGCGCTGTGGCTGCGCGCCATTTCGCGCTACCGCGCCACCGTCTCGCCGGCGCCCAATTTCGCCTACGGCCTGTGTCTGGCGAAGATCCGCGACGAGGAGATGGAAGGAGTGGATCTTTCCTGCTGGCGGGTGGCCCTGAACGGTGCCGAGGCGGTCGCGCCGGAGGTGCTGCGGGCGTTCCGAGACCGCTTTGCCCGCTGGGGTTTCCGGCCGGAGGCCCTGACCCCCGTCTACGGTCTGTCCGAGGCGGCCCTGGCGGTGACCTTCTCGGATCTCGGCAAGCCCTTTCGCAGCGAGACCTTCGATCGCCGGACTCTCTCCCGGCAGCGCCGCGCGGAGGTGGCCGAAGACGGCCTCGAACTGCCCTCTCTGGGCCGGCCGCTGCCGGGCTTCGAGGTAGAAATCCGGGCCGAGCATGGTGGCGACGGGACGGCTCTCCCCGAGGGGCACATCGGCCGCGTCTGGGCGCGCGGGCCATCGCTGATGGAGGGGTATCTGAATCGCCCCCGGGCGACCGCCGAGGCGCTGGTCGACGGCTGGCTGGACACCGGCGATCTCGGCTTTCTGCGCCACGGCGAGCTGTACCTGACCGGCCGGGCCAAGGATTTGGTGGTGCTGCGCGGCCGCAACCATGCGCCGGAGGAGATCGAGCATCCGGTGTACGGCGTGGCCGGGGTGCGTTCCGGCTGCGCTGCGGCGGTGAGCTGGCTGCCGGAGGGCGAGGGTCAGGAAGAGCTGGTGCTGTTTGTCGAGACCGCCCGCGACGCGACGGACGAAGAGATCGAAGGCCTGCCGGAAGCCTGCCGCCGGGCGGTGCTGGCGGCGGCCGGCGTCGCGCCGGATCGGGTGGTGCCGCTGGAGCCGGGCACTCTACCGCGCACCACCTCCGGCAAGCTCCGACGGCAGGAGGCCCTGCGCCTCTACCTGGGGGAAGAGCTAACTCCGCCGAATCGGGTCACCCCCATCGGCATGCTCGGCGCCCTCGCCCGATCGGGCTTCGCCTATGTACGCGCCCGCCGAGCCCAGTCTTCGGCCTCCCCGAATCCTCCTTCCGAGCCCGAGCCGTGAGATCTACGCGGTGAGGGACCTGGTGATCGTCGGAGGCGGACCGGCCGGCCTGTCGGTGGCGATCGGCGGCCACCTCGCCGGCCTGCGGACCACCGTGCTCGACCGCTCCCGGCCGCCCACCGACAAGCCCTGCGGCGAGGGCCTGATGCCCGACGGACTGGCCGCCCTCGAACGCCTCGGCATGGCCGCCGCGGACCTCCGAGGCCGGCGTTTTGGGGGCATCCGCTACCGGCAGGAAACACCCGAGGGGGCCACCGTCGCCAGCGGCCGCTTCCCGGTCGACGGTGGATTGGGCGTGCGCCGCACGGACCTCCACCGGCGGCTCGTGGAGCGCGCCGAAGCGGTGGGGGTCGAGCTGCGTTGGGGAGCATCCGTCGAGGGCATCGAGCCGGCCGGCGAGGGGTGGCGCACGATCGGCCAGGGCGCCGTCGCCGAAGGGCGCATCTTGGTGGGCGCAGACGGCCTGCGCTCCCGGGTGCGCCGCTGGGCCGGCCTCGCCGGCCGCCCGGCGCGGGCCGCCCGCTTCGGCGCCCGGCGACACTTCCGGCTGCGGCCCTGGAGTTCCTTCGTCGAGGTCTGGTGGGCGGCCGGCTGCGAGGCCTACGTCACGCCGGTGGCGGAAGACGAGATCGGGGTCGCCCTGTTGTGGGGTCGTCGACGGGCCGGCGAGCGAGTGGGTTTCGACGACCTGCTGCGGTGCTTTCCGGTGCTGCGGCAGCGGCTGGCCGGGGCGGCGGCGAGCAGTCCGCTGCGCGGCTGCGGTCCCCTGCGCCAGCGAGTGCGCTCGGTGCGACGGGGCAATCTGCTGCTGGTCGGCGATGCCGCCGGTTATGTGGACGCGATCACCGGCGAAGGCTTGTCGTTGGCCTTTCAGCAGGCCGAAGCGCTGGTCGCCGCCGTCGCTGCCGGCGAGCTGTCGCGCTACCCCGTCGCCTGCCGGCGGCTGCGCCGCCTGCCGGACGCCATGACCCACCTGCTGCTCGCCCTCGCGCGACGTCCGGCCTGGCGCCGCCGGGCGATCAAGGCGTTGGCGGCGGAACCGGGGCTGTTCGACCGGTTGCTCGCCGTCCACGCTCGGCAATCGGGCCTTGGGGCTGTGGGTCTGGGTGGTGCCGCCCGCTTGGCCTGGCGGTTCGCGACGGTGTAGGAAGGGACTCAGTCCGGTTCCAGGTCCTCACCATCGAAACTGACGTCGCTGGCTTCGATCACCGCCCGGGCCTGCTCGATGTAATTCTCCGAAACCATCACCGAAGCGGCCAAGCCGTCTTTCGAGAAGATGCCGCCCTGGCCGGCGATGGGCAACATGTGGAGAGATTCCTCGCCCTGCACGAAGTACGGAATGCCCTCCGCTTCGAGCAGGGTCTTGAGCACGCTCAGGCGCACCGGATCCGCCGCCTTGACCAGGCGGACGGGATCCGCTCCTTCGTCAACGGCCCCTCCCGGCACCAGGGGAATCTCACAATCGGCACAGCGGTCGATTCCTGCACGAAACTCGGCGCGGCAATTTGGGCAGATCATGGAATGAGTCTAACCCGGTGCCGGTCCGGTGTAGCGGGCGCGCGGCCGGATCAGGCGGCCGGCGGCGTACTGCTCGATGGCGTGGCCGATCCAGCCGAGGGTCCGGCCGAGGGCGAAGAGGGCGAGGGGTGCAGCGCGCGGCAAGTCGAGGGCGCCGGCCAGCGCCACCAGGCCGACGTCGAGGGTCGGCTTTTCGCCCAAGATTTCGTCCGCCGCTGCGACCAGGGCCGGAACGGCAGTGACCTCGGGAGCCGCCTTGGCGGCCAGTTCCAAGAGCAAGGCAGCGCGTGGATCGCCGGCCGGGTAGAGGGTGTGTCCGAAGCCCGGCACCTGCGCGCCGCGGCGCAAGCGCTCGCCGAGGGCCTGCCGGGCATCGCCCAGCGAGTTCACCTCATCGAGGAGGGCTTCCACCCGCGCCGTGTGGCCACCGTGGCGCCGGCCGCGCAGGGCTGACAGGCCGGCGATCACCACGTCGTAGGGGGACGACTCCGCCGAGGCGACGCAGCGTGCCGTGAAGGCCGAGACGTTCAATTCGTGGTCGGCACAGAGGATCAGGGCGGCGCGCAACAGGCCGGCGGCCTCCGGCCGTTCCGGCGCCCAGCAGGCTGCCAATTGCGCCGCCGCTCCGGTCCCCGCCGCCGGGAGTTGCTCCGCCGCGCCGCTGCCGGCCGCGCTCATCTCGGCCACCATGCGCCGGAAGATACGGACTCCGGTCCGTGGCACCGCCTTCGGCCGCAGGTCCCAGGCGCCGGGGTCGCTGCCGGCGGCGCTGGCGAGGGCGACCTGGCAGCGGCTGATCGGGTCCCAGTCCCCGTCCGCGGCGTCCTCGATCTGCGGCGGGTCGTCGTTCGGTGGGCTGCCGCTCTGCGGGCCGAAGAGGTCGGCACCGTCTTCCGCGCCGCCGGTCCACAGCAGGGCCGCCACGTCTTCCACGCTCCGGCTGCGAGCCAGGCGGCTGGCATCCCTACCCCGGTAGTAGAGGCGTCCGCCTTCGATCAGGGTGATAGCGGACTCCAGCAGCGGCGCGCCGAAGTCGAGGGCCGTCGGCACGGCGCTCTCCGGGTCCCGCCGGAGCGCCTTGCGGGCGGCCAGGCGCTCGATCTCCTGGCGCCGGTAGCGGCGCCCCCGCGGCTCCCCGGGAATCGGTTCCGAGGTCAACATGCCTCGGCTCACGTAGGCATACAGGCTCGCCACCCGAATGCCGAGGCTGTTCGCCGCCTCTTCGGCGGTCAGAAAGTCATCGGCCATGAGCATAATCTCACATATATTGATTTTTAGATCAAGATTGACAATATGCACAATCCGGGCGATAAATCAATCTAGAACGCCTCCTCGGTCTTTCCCGGGGAGGCAGCAAGGAGGTTCGATGACGCCCTCTGGTGCCCCACCCTCTGATGTGAGTTTTCGGCCCGGCCTGGCCGGCATCGTCGCCGCTGAAACGAGCCTCAGCCGGGTGGAGGGCGAAGCCGGCCGCCTGACCCTGCGTGGGTATCCGCTGGAGGAGATCGCGCCCCGCGCTAGCTTCGAGGAGATGGTCTTCCTGTTGTGGGAGGACCGCCTGCCCACTGCCCGCGAGCTGCACGCATTCCGGCAAGAACTCGCCTCCCGCCGAAGGCTCGCTCCGGCCACCTTGGCCCTACTCGCCGCCGCGGCCGAGGGGCGAGTTGGAGTGATGGACGCGCTGGTGATGGGGGCGGCCTCGCTGGCGCTGGATCCAACCGCCGATGAGCGCACGCTGGTCGCCTGTGTCCCCAGTCTGGTCGCCACCTACGCTCGGTTGGCCGCCGGTGACGAGCCCATCCCCGTGCGCCCGGACCTCGGCCTGGCGGCCGGGTACCTGTGGCAGTTGACCGGCGAGGAGCCGTCGGCGGAGCGCGTGCGCGGTCTCGAAACGTACCTCAACACGGTGTGCGATCACGGTTTCAACGCCTCGACCTTCACCGCCCGGGTGATCGTTTCCACCGGCTCCGATGGCGTGTCGTCGGTGGTCGGTGCTCTGGGGGCGCTGAAGGGTCCTCTCCACGGCGGCGCGCCCGGGCCGGCCCTCGACATGGTGCGGGAGATCGGCGTCGTCGAGCGCGCCGAGGACTGGCTCCGCGCCGTCCTCGACCGCGGCGAACGGTTGATGGGTTTCGGCCACCGGGTGTACCGGGTGCGGGATCCGCGGGCCGATGTGCTGGCCGCCGCGGCGGAAGGTTACTTCGCGCGGGGCGCGGGCGACCGGCATCTCTGGCACTTGGCGCGGGGCGTCGAGGAGGTGGCCTTGCGGCTGTTGCGCGAGCGCAAACCGGACCGCCGCATCGAGACCAACGTCGAGTTCTACACCGCGCTCCTGCTCGACGGCCTGGGCCTGCCGACGGAACTCTTCTCTCCCACCTTCGCCATCGGCCGGGTCGCCGGCTGGACGGCCCACGGGCGGGAACAGCGGGCAGAAGGCCGTCTCATCCGGCCGAGTTCCACCTACGTCGGAGCCCAGGGCCGGCGCTGGGTGCCGCTGGACGAGCGGGGATAGGAGCCTGGCGGGGTGCTAGGAATTCACCAGCACCCTGCACCGAGCCCGGAGGGCGAGGCGGCGCCGGATGGCGCCGAGGATGGGGTGAGCCTGAAAAGCCGAGGCTTCTCAGGTGAGGGGGCGCCTAGCCCCCTGAGAATGAACAGCTAGCAGGCCTGCTGAAGTCATGCGCGGAGCGCTTTTCGGCAGCCCTGCTAGCGGCGGCGAAAGACGCCCGTCTGGATCCAGGCGCCCAACGCCGCCAGCGCGAGGGTTGCCACGGCGGCGGCGGCGCCGCGCAGGTCGAGCAGGCCGAGTACCCCGGCGGCGTCCACTAGCAGCGCCGCGCCGAGCCAGGCGGACAGGCCGATGAGTGCGAGTTCGAACAGTCCACTCGCCAGCAGCGCCACCACCATTCCGGCGACCAGAAACACCAGCCAGGAGGGTAGCTCCCAAGGTGGCGCATCGAGCATCTGCCACAGCCAGAGGCCGCCGTAGCCGCCGAGGATGAACCCGGCGAGGGCGACCGCCAGCCGCTGCACCAGAAAGGCGAGGGCGATCCCGAGCACCCCCGCCAGCAGGGCGATGACCAGGTGGACCCAGGGCGATTCGAGATCGAGGAAGCGGATCGCCAGGCCGAGGCCGAAGGCGAAACCGGTTACCCCCACCGCGAGCCAGAAGATCTTGCGTCCGGCGACCAGCAGGGCCAACCCGACGACAGCGATCAGCAGGGGATGGGTGGACTCGGCGAGAAAGGGTTCGAAGGTCAGGTCGGAGGGAATCATCTCCGGGGATTATGGTCCATCTTCCCGCCGCGGGCCATCGGCGCGAAGAACCGCCGCAACCGTAGTAGGATTCGCCACCCGGATCCGTTCCCTGACCCTAACCCCGCACCCTGTTTCCCAAAGACCTTTGAGAGATACCCAGGTGAAGATTCTCAAATTCGGTGGCTCGTCCCTCGCGACCCCCGAGCGGGTCCTCACCGTCGCCGGAATTCTCGACGATGCCCTCGCCCGCGGGCCCATCGCGGTCGTCCTGTCGGCCTTCGGTGGGGTGACGGATCAGCTACTGGCCGCGGCGGCTGCCGCCAGCGACCGCGACGCAGGCTACCGGGAGACCCTCGCCGGCCTCGCGGAGCGCCACCTCGCCGCCGTCGAGACCCTGGCCTCGGAAGAGGAGCGAGCTGATCTGCGCGGCCAGGTCGAGGTCGCCTTTGAAGATCTGGCGGATCTGCTGCGCGGCGTCTGGCTGCTGCGGGAGGCGAGTCCCCGCACCCTCGACAGCGTGTCGAGCTACGGCGAGCGCCTGTCCGTCCACATCGTGGCGGCGGCCCTGCGGCGAGTGGGGATCGACGCCGAGGCCTGTGACGCGCGGCGCCTGGTGATGACCGATGCGGCCTTTGGCCACGCCCAGGTGGAGCAAGACGAGACCTACGCCAATCTGCGGTCCCACTTCGAAGGCGCCAGCAAAGTGCAGGTGGTCACCGGCTTTCTCGGTGCCACCCGGGACGGCGAAACCACTACCCTTGGGCGCGGCGGCTCGGACTACACCGCATCGCTGTTGGGCGCCGCCCTGGCGGCCGAGGCGGTGGAACTGTGGACCGATGTCGACGGGGTGATGAGTGCCGACCCGCGACAGGTGCCGAGCGCCCGGCCGATTCCACGCCTCGGCTACGAAGACCTGATGGAGCTGTCGCACTTCGGTGCCAAGGTGGTGTATCCGCCGAGCGTCCATCCGGCGCGGGCCGCCGGCGTGCCGCTGGCGATCAAGAACACCCTCCGGCCCGCGGTGCCGGGAACGCGGGTGGACCTCGGTTCCGACCGCCCGGGAGAGCCGTTGTCGGGCGGGCCGGTATGCGGCGTGACCTCGATCCGCCCGGTCGCCCTGCTGCGTCTCGAAGGGGCCGGCATGGTCGGCGTGCCGGGCATCGCCATGCGCCTCTTTGGAGCGTTGGCCCGGGAGGCCGTGAGCGTCATCCTGATCAGCCAGGCTTCGAGTGAGCATTCGATTTGTTTCGCCATCGAACCGTCGACCATTGCGGATGCCGAGCGAGCCATCGGGGCGGAGTTTGCCCTGGAGCGACAGTCCGGGCGCATCGACGACTTGGTGGTCGAGCAGGATTTGGCGATCGTCGCCGTCGTCGGTTCCGGCATGCGCGAGCAGCCGGGCATCGGCAGCCGCCTGTTCGGAGTGCTGGGAGAAGGCCGTATCAACGTCCGGGCCATCGCCCAGGGTTCCTCCGAGCGCAACATCTCCCTGGTGGTGGCGGCGGCGGACGAAACCCGCGCCCTCGAAGCCATCCACGGTGCCTTCTTCGGCGAGGCCTCCTCCCCGCCCACGGGCGTGCCCGCCGACGCGCCCCCGGTAGAACTCTTCGTGGCCGGTGCCGGCAGGGTGGGCGGCGAGCTGTTCAAACAGCTCAGCGGCCGGCGAGACGCTCTCGCCGCCGAAGGCATCGACTTGGCGATTGCCGCCGTCGCCAACAGCTCTCGGATGCTGGCTCGGGCGGAGGGTCGGGGCCTCGATCCGGCCGCGGTGGTCGACTCCCTGGCCGAGGGCGGCGAGCCCTCCGGAGTCGAGGGGTTGGTCGACTTCGCTCTCGGAGGCTCGGGACCGGCGCGGATCTTCGTCGACGTGACGGCGAGTCCCTCCGTTGCCGCCTTCTACGACCGGCTGCTCGAGGACGGCGTTTCCGTGGTCACCGCCAACAAGTTGCGCCTCGCCGGCCCGCTCGAGGGTTGGCGCTCCCTTCGGCGCCTCACCGGTCGGCGCTCGGATCAGCCTGCGGGACGCCTCTACTTCGAGACCACCGTCGGGGCCGGCCTGCCGGTGATTCGCACCCTCGCCGACCTGCTCGCCACGGGCGACCGGTTGGTCGCCGTCGAAGGCGTGTTCTCCGGCACCCTGAGCTACCTGATGAGTCGCCTCGAGGAGGGAGTTCGGTTGAGCGAAGCGGTGCGCGAAGCGTGGCAGAAGGGGTTCACGGAGCCGGATCCACGGCAGGATCTCGGCGGCCTGGACGCTGCCCGCAAGCTCTTGATCCTGGCGCGCCTGGCGGGCCACGAACTCGCTCCGGAAGAGGTCGAGGTCGAGCCCCTGGTGCCGGACGGGCCGCCGAATGAACCCCTGGATGATTTCTGGCTCCGCCTGGCACAGCACGACGACGCCTTCGAAGAACGCCTTGCGGCCGTCCGGGCCAGCGGTCGCCGTTTGCGCTATCGGGCGAGCTTCCGGCCGGGAGACGACGACGGCAGCCCGCGGGTGGCCCTGGAAGAGGTGCCGGAAGACCACCCCCTGGCCGGCGTCACCGGCAGCGACAACATGGCGGTGTTCACCACCGAGCGCTATCGGCAGTCGCCGCTGGTGATCCGCGGTCGCGGTGCCGGTCCGGAGGTGACCGCCGCCGGCGTCTTCGCGGACATCCTGCGGGCGGTCGCCGAGGCGAACCGGTGACCCCTTCGTCCGTCCGGGCTTTCGCTCCGGCGAGCGTCTCCAATGTCTGCTGCGGTTTCGACGTCTTCGGCTTCGCCATCGAGGGACCCGGCGACACGGTGACGGCGCGACCAACCGCCGAGGATGGAGTCCACATCGCCGCCATCCGCGGCGCCGGCGGACGCCTGCCGACGGATCCCGAAAAGAACACCGCTGGTGTCGCGGCCCGGCACCTGCTCGAACAGGCTGGCGCCTCGCATGGCTCCACCCGCGGCGTCGAACTGGAGGTGGACAAGGATATGCCGCTGTCGAGCGGACTGGGATCCAGTGCCGCCAGCGCCGTGGCGGCGGTGGTGGCGGTGAACACGCTGTTCGACCTGGGGGCCGATCGCGAGACGCTGCTGCGCTGCGCCATCGAAGGCGAGCGCGCCGCCTGCGGCACGGCCCACTCGGACAACGCCGCTCCCAGCCTTTTCGGCGGCTTTGTGATGGTGCGCGGCGCCGGAGCATCCAGCGCTCCGGTCCTGCGGGTCGATGAGTTGCCGGTGCCGCCGGAGCTCTACTGCGCCATCCTGCGGCCGCGGGTCGCCATCGATACCCGCGCCGCCCGGGCTGCCCTCGAGGGCGAAGTTCCGCTGTCCGCCGCGGTCGCCCAGTGGGGCAACACCGCCGCCTTCGTCGCCGGTCTCTTCCGGGGCGACGCCGATCTACTGGCCAGTGCCCTCGAAGATGCCGTCGCCGAGCCGGTGCGCACGCCGCTGGTGCCGGGCTTTGACGCCGTCAAGGGAGCTGCCCTCGAGGCCGGTGCTATCGGCTGCGGCCTCTCCGGCAGCGGGCCGGCGGTCTTCGCGCTGGCCTTTGGTGCCGAGGAGGCCCGAGGCGTCGGCGCTGCCATGGCCGGGGCCCTGAATCGGGCGATGCCCGAGTCACCGGCCGGCGACCTGTGGATCAGCCCGGTCGCGGCCCCGGGTGCGCGCGTGTTGCCGCCATGAGATTCGTCAGCACCGGCGGCTCGGCTCCCGCCGCCGATCTCCGAACGGTGTTGGTCGAGGGCTTGGCGCCGGACGGCGGTCTCTATCTGCCGGAGCGCTGGCCGGCGCCGGATGGCGACTTTCTGGCGCGCTTGCGGGACGCTTCGCTGGTGGAGGTCGCCGAGCGGGTGACCGCTCCTTTTCTGGCGGAGATCCCGCCGGCCGACCGGCGCGCCTTGATCGAAAGCGCGCTGGATTTCCCCATTCCGCTCGCCCGCCTGCAGCCATCGGTCTCGGTGCTGGAGCTGTTCCACGGCCCGACCCTGGCCTTCAAGGACGTCGGCGCGCGTTTCCTGGCGCGGCTCCTCGTCTACCTGCTCGCCGGCGAGGACCGCCCGCTGACGGTGCTCGTCGCCACCTCCGGCGACACCGGCAGCGCCGTCGCCCAGGCCTTCCTCGGCTTGCCGCGCACGCGGGTGGTGATCCTCTTTCCGGAGGGCAAGGTCAGCCCGCTCCAGGAGCGGCAGTTCACCACCCTGGGCGAGAACATCGAAGCCCTCGCCGTCGACGGCACCTTTGACGATTGCCAACGGCTGGTCAAGGCGATCTTCGCCGACGAGGACTTACGCCGCCGACTGCTGCTGACCTCCGCCAACTCCATCAACTTCGGCCGGCTGCTGCCGCAGGTGATCTACTACTTCCACGCTGCGGCACAGCTTCCGCCGGGGGCTCCACCACCGCTCTTTTCGGTGCCGAGCGGCAACTTCGGCAACCTGACGGCGGGTCTGATCGCGCAGCGCCTCGGCCTGGCCACCGCCGGTTTCGTCGCCGCCACCAACGCCAACGACGTGGTGCCCGCCTACCTCGAAACCGGCCGCTTCGAACCGCGCCCCTCGGTACCGACCCTGTCGAACGCCATGGACGTCGGCGACCCCAGCAACTTCGACCGTATCCAAGCCCTCTACGGCAGCGACCGGCAGGCGTTGCAGCGAGATCTCACCGGCGCCCGCTTCACGGACGACGAAACCCGTGCCGCCATCGCCCAGGTCGCGGAGCAGACTGGCACCATCCTCGATCCTCACACCGCCGTCGGCTATCTGGCCTTGGAGCAAACCCTTGCCCGCCGCACCGAGCCGGCCTCCGGCATCGTCCTCGCCACCGCCCACCCGGCCAAATTCCGCGACGGCCTGAAGCCCGTCCTCGGCCGCGAAATCCGGCTACCGAACCGCCTGGCGGCGTGCTTGGAGCGGGAGCGCAGATCCAAGCGCGTGCCGGCGGAGGTGGAGGCAGTGCGGGAAGTGGTGGAAGGCCTGGAGCGCTAGGGACAAGTCGCAAACGCCGTCGTGTTCTGAATCGCCACGAAGGGCTGGCCGACGGGGTTCTCCCACCGGTGGATTTCGCCGGCTTCGGTGTCTTCCACCTCGATCTCCACCCCCACGTTGGTCAGGCCGGCCGCGAAGAACCAGAACCGGTCGAACTCCTCACAGGCGTTGATCACCTTGACGATCAGCTCGACGTTGGCGGCGTCGAAGAACCAAAAGGTGCCGGAGTCGGTGGTCAGCGCCGTGCCGTGGCCGAAGCCGCCATCGCCGTTCGGCCTTTCCCAGGCGACGCGGATCCGGAAGCGCCCTTCCTGGAGGGCGAGCGCCGGTGGCGGTGGGGCGTCGGTGCGGGTGAAGGTGAAGGTGCCGAGAAACTGTCCGTTGCCCAGCGAACCGCCCTGGATGCGGTGCACCGGCACCGTCGGGATGGAGGGCGCGTTGGGTGACAGAAAGGTCGTGCCGCTATCGGTGCCGGCATCGTAGGCGAACAGCGGTAATACCAACTCGGTCACCCATTCGCCGTTCTCTTTGAGGGAGAGAGCGGAGACGCCGACGAACCAGTCCGGACTCGGGGCGATCATCGACACCAGGGTCACCGCCGGAAAGTTCTCGTGAACCTCGAAGCTCAAGTTGCGCGAGCCGGGTGAGCGGGCGATGCCACCGCCTTCGAGCACCTGGTCGGCGGTGCCGGCTGAGATCGCGGCGCGCACCTCGTTCGCCAGCGGGCCGGAACGGCCTTCTTCGGCCATCCGCCGGATGCCGTGGCTGGCGCGGGTGCCTTCCTGCCAGAAGCGCTGATCGAGCTGGTGGGTGGCGCCGACCAGGGGGGAGAAGTGCGGTCCCGGCGGAAACTCGATCGGGTGGGTGGCCGGCGACCAGACACCGTCGAAACGGACCGTGTACTGGGCGGTGGGGGTCGGATCCAAGGCCCAGGCCGGGGCCGCTGCAAGGGTCGCGAAAAGGGCGCCGGCGATCAGCGTCAGACGGACGCACCTCGCGCCGCAGATGATGTTTCGTCGGGTCATGTCCAGCTCTCCTCGGGCAATCGGCAGATGGGGAACTCCATAGGAACTACACCACAGGTACGCCGCGAGCCGCGCTTTAGATTCTTGACTAGAGGCTGGTTTCCAGCCACCCGAAGAGGGTGGAATACAGCTCCGGGGCGTAGCGAGGCCAGAAGTGGACATCCGAACCGCCGAGTTCACCGGTGGCGCCGCCGAGGGCCAAGCCGTGGCCGGTCTGCGGCAGGATCACGATTTCGTAGTTTGCGTTGCCGGCACGCTGGAGGGCGGCTTCGAGGCGGGGAACGTTTTCCTCCGGCGGCACGATGATGTCGTTCTCGCCGTAGAGGGCGAGGAGCGGCACGGTGATTGTCTCCAGGTACGGCCGCGGGTCGGTGGCGAAGCGCCGCGGCCAGTCGAAGTCCCGTTCTTCGTCGGGGCGCGGAACGAATCGGCCCCAGCGGGTTTGTTCCGCTCGGGCGTTGGCTTCCGCGAGGCGGTCCCAGCCCTCACCTCTGCGACCGACCTCCATCACCTGGGTGACGTGGGCGCGGGCGGCGGCCAGCTCTTCGGTGGTGAAGTCGATCTCGGTTTGGCGCTTCATGCGGTACTGGGAAACCTGTGCCTGCTGCTCCCAAACGGAAACCGCCGGTCCGACATTGAGCACCACGAAGCGAACCCGTGGATTGTCGGCGGCCACCGCCGCGGCCACCCACCCGCCGGCGCTTTGGCCGTAGATGCCGAGGCGCGCGGCATCGACCTCCGGCCGATCCGCCAAGGCGGCGACGGCGGCCCGGCCGTCGGCGGCGAGGTCGGCGAAGGTCGCGGTGGTGGCATCTCCGCCGGAGTCCCCTTCGCCGCGCCGGTCGAAGGCGAGAGTTGCGACACCGCGCCGGGCGAGGAGCACGACGTCGTCGCGAAAACTCTCCTTCTTGCCGTTGCTCCGGCCGTGGAACATCACCATCGCCGGGTGGGGACCGGGCGCCGCCGGCAGCACCAGTTCGGCCGAAAAGGTCTTCCCGGCGTGCTCGAAGGTCAGGGCTTTGCGCTCGATGGCCGGCAGCGCCGGCCGAAAGGTCTTCTTGTAGTGGGCTCGGAAAAAACGGTGGTCGCCGGTACCGGAGACGGTCCCGGTTCCCGCCATCTCGCCGCGTACCGGATCGAGTTCGAGCTCGATGGCGGTTTGCTCGTCGAATCGGATCGACACCTTGCTCCCCTCAACCTCGATGGCGGCCGCCGGCTCGCCGATGCTCGCCCACTCCGGGTGGATCACCGCCGCCGCCGGGCGGCCGTCTCGCACGGTGATCTCCAGCTGGACGAACCGGGGAGAGCCCTGCCGCAGGTGAACGCCCATCCAATAGCCGGCGAGATCCGCGTAGGCGGTTCGTTCTGTGGAATCCGCGCTGGGGGCTTCCGTCCCGAAGCTGGCCATCGGCAGGCAGGTGGCGAAGAGCACCAAAGCAATCACGGTGAAGGTCGTTTTTCTCATCTCTCCTCGCGGGTTCAGGGTACAGAGAAGGCCAGGCTCACCGGCTCATCGTTCTCATTCTCCGCGGCCGGGGCGTCTTCAAACCGCCGGTTCAGGCGGTTGCCGGAGGGATCCTCCAGTTCCGCCGGGATAACCAATCGGTACTCTCCCGGCCGCCAGGGTTCGGCCGGCCGAAAGGTCCAGCGGCGCTCGTCGTCATCGGCGGTGGCGCTGCCGGCCAGCGCTTCGCCGGCGGGACCCAGCACAATGGGCATGCGCTCCAGCAGCGCGTGGTCCGCCGGTTCCGGCAGGAGGACGACCAGGGCGTCCTCCGGTCGGGCCGGCGCCAGCAAACGCCAGGCGGTGGGATCCGGCGAGGTGCGGTCCGACGGACCGATCCGAAATTCCCGCTGGAAACTCTGCGCCAGGGGTAACCCATTGGCGTCGCGGGCGGCGGCAGCCACCTCCAGGCGATAGCGCCCGCCCGGCGAGAGCACCGGCCCCAGGGCTTGGTTGGGGCCCACGCCGCGCTTCACCCGGCCGGGGTGGACCAGGAGGGTGAGGCGGATGCGCTCCGCGTCCCACAAACCACCCTCGATGGGCACGAAGGCGGTGTCGATCACACCTTCGTCGGCGACATTCACCAGCCGGATGTGGGGCAGCACCTGCTGGGCGCTCATCGGCTCCGAGAAGTGCAGGTAGAAGCGCAGCAGGTTCGCCGGCAGAAGCTCGCCGGACGGGTAGAGGGCGGCGACTTCGGTGCGGCTGCGGCGGTCGAGGGCGGGCAAGGTGAGACGATGCTCGAGTGTGGGCGTCGGCCCCCGGGTCGCGGCGGCGCGATCAAAAGCCGGGCCGTCGAACCGGGCGACCAGAGTGAGGCCCGGCGCTGGCGGAAAGCGCGGTCGGAAGGAGAAAACCGTGCCTTGGGTCCGCCAGTTCCCGAGGGCACAGGGAAGCCCGGACGGATCGCCCGCCGAGTCCTGCAGCACCGTCATGCAGAGCAGCGCCGAGGCGAGGTCTCGGGGTAGCTCGCCGGACTCGGAGGCCTGCCGGCGGAGGGTATTGACGCTCTCCTCCGGCAACCCGGTGACCTCGACGGTCACCAGGTCCGGAGTCGCCGCCGGAGATCGAATCGCGAGCCGCGGTGCGGATTCTTCCGCCGTTGCCACCGCCGTCGCGAAGAAAATCGCCCAGAAAGCGACGCAGTCCGGCCTGCGGGGTGCCCAAGTCACGTCTAGAAGCGGATGAACGACATGGCCACCAGGTCGAGGGTGCCGCTCGGCATGCGCTGCAGGGCTACCAGGCGCTTGTCATCCAGGCGGTCGAGCTGCTGAATGCCGACCGGCGAGCGGATCTCGTAGGGCACGCCGGCGGTGTAGGTTCCGGGTGCGCTGGTGATCTCTCCTTCGAAGGCCTCGACGTCCGCCAGGTCGACGATCATCAGGGGCAACATGCTGTTGGCGATCAGCAGCTTCTCCTTGCCGCCCTTCTCGTACACGACCATGTCCAGCGGGAAGTTGCCGGAGCCAAACTCTGCCACCGTCCGGCCCTTGACGTGGTCGCCGTCTTTGAGGGCGGCGCGGTCGAAGACCGCCAGCGGGGTGCACAGGTAGGCGGCCAGAATTTGCTTCTTGCCGGCCAGTTCGTAGGGCACGAAGGTGCGCACCGGGGAGTGCGTCTCCCATTTGCCGTGGGCGCCGTGGAACACCTCCACGGTGGTCTTCGAAGCGCGGGCGGAAAAGGGATAGGGCACCTGCCACAGCGCCGAGGAGAACTCCTCGTTCGACAGGCCGGCCACCCACACCATCCCGTCGTCATACACCAAATCGGTGATCATCTCGGCGCGCAGGGGAACGCCGTCCTTCCAGCGATGGAGCTGCTGCGGGTCCACCGGATCCGGCAGATCGGCCTTCGCCCAGCGCACTCCGGAGAGGTCGACCTCGTCGAGTTTTGCTTCGCCGTCGATGCGCAGCAGGATACTGGCGTCGGCCAGATCGTTCGGCAGGCTCCAGCGGGATTCCCACTTGGCGCGTCCGCGCGAGACCGCCAGGTACACGGCGCCGGAAATCGGGTGCGTCGCCAGGTCGTGGATCAGCACCTCGCTGGTGCGGGTGCCGACGAGGGCGGCGATCTTGGTCTCCAGATCCCCCACCCCGAAGCGCTCCACGGGGGTGGTTTTGTCGGTGTCCTGGAGGTCGAGAGCGACGACGGCTCCGCCCTTGGCATCGCCGACCAGCAGAACGCCCTCCGGCCCGAAGGCCAGGGTGCTCATCGACTGGATCGGCGGCGGACCGTCCTGAAAGGCGGCATCGGCGGCCCAAGCGGCAGGCGTCGCAAGGAGGACGATCAGCAGGACGACATAAGAGAATCTTGAGCGCATGAGCGAACCTCCGGGGAACTTTATTGAATGAATGTAGGCTTCCTACTACATACTACGTAGAATGCTCTGGCGAGGTTGTCGGATGGCGTGGATCCTCGGCGCCCAGCGGCGTCCAGCGAAAATAAAGGCGGAACTGTCGATTGATGCGTATGCAGTGCTGGCCGGCTCGATCGCCCTTGAGTGGTTCAAGTCGGTTTCCCACGGGTACCCGCAGGTCGCCTATCTGTCCCGCGATCTGCAGTTGCCGCAGTTTTCGACGGGCAACTCTCTCGATGTTCACAAAGCGCCGTACTTGCCGGCCCTTGGCTAAGGCTTCGGTGTCGGCGCAGCGAAACGAGACGATCACGAGTCGATGGTAACGCGGCGCGTGTATTCACGTAAGGCGTGATTATTTTTCCATCGCCATTCGTCAGAAACTCAAGAACATTCCCCTCGGCTTATTTGTCCCGGTCTATACTCAAATCTTCTGAAAAGGAGATCAGAAAATGTTCACCCTCCGCCGCTCTTTGGCTCTCTGCCTTCTGGCCCTTGCGTCGGCAGATCCCTCCGCCCTTCGGGCCGGCGGTTCGAATCTCGCCGTCGTGTCGACCAGTCCATCGGCCGCGACCCTCGGGGCGGATGTGCTCGACGCCATCGCGGTGACCTTCGACCGGCCGGTGGACCCGGCCTCGCTGGTGACGCGGCGGAGCTTCTGGGCCTTCGGGCGCTGGAGCGGCACGGTGAGCGGAAGCTTTGTGCTGTCGAACGGCGACCGCACGGTCAGCCTGGTGCCGGACCGGTCGCTGTCCGCCGGCGAGCGGGTGATGGTGATTCTGTCCCACGATCTGGAGGGGGCCGACGGCACCGCCCTGAGGGATGCGGGGTACTCCTTCCAGTTCTGGACGTCGGCTCGCCCGGCGAGCCTCACCTTTGAAGAGGTGGATCGCTGGTCTACCCGCACGACACCGGGTGAAACCAGCCGGGCCTACGGCGGAATCGGCTCGGATCTCGACGGCGATGGCTATCCGGACATTGCCATCGTCAACGAAGACACTGAGGACTTGCGGGTCTTTATGAACCAGGCCGACGGCACGGGCACCTTCGGTTCCATGTTGACGCCGACCTCAGCCCTGGGAACCCAGGCGAGCCCCTCGGAGCCTTCGGATTTCGATCGCGACGGCGAGGTGGACATTGCCGTCGCCAACCCCCAGGACAGCACCGTGTCGATTCTTCTAGGGCAAGGAGATGGCAGCTTCGGTTCCCAGCAATTGCTGCCGGTGGCCGCTACGCCGCGCGGCATCGCGGTGCTCGACGCCGATGGCGATGGGGATGTCGACATCGCCGTCGCGAGCACCGGCGCCAGCGCTCTGACGCTTTTTGTCAATGATGGCAGCGGCGCCTTCGCGCCTTCCGCGGGCGGAACCTTCGGTACGGGAACTGCCGGCGAGTGGGCCTTGGCGGCCGTCGACCTCGATGAGGACGGCCTCCTGGACTTGGTCGATGGCGGACGCAACGACGAACGCCTGCACGTGCACCTCGGCAACGGCGATGGCACCTTTTCAGCCGCCGGCAGCCAGGACGCCGGCGGCCGGGTATGGATGCTCGCGACCGGTGATGTGAACGGCGACGGCCATGAGGATGTCGCCGGCGTCAACAGCAACGACAACAATGGTGCGATCCTGTTGGGCAATGGTGCAGGCGCTTTGGCGGCGCCCACCACCTATGCCACCGATCCCTTCCCTCTCGCCGTCGATCTGGGCGATCTCGACGGCGACGGCGATCTCGACTGGATGACCTCGAGCTTCTCCGGCGACTGGTTTCTATTCACTAACGACGGCACGGGTACCTTCACCTTCGACCAAGAATTCCTCGCGCCGCGGGCGGCTTCGTGCTCACTGTTGCTCGATGTCGATCGCGATGGTGATCTCGACCTGGCGCTGGTCGACGAACTCGAAGACGAGGTGATCGTTCTAGTCCAGGGCGCCGTGCTCTTCGCCGACGGTTTCGAGGGCGGCGACACCGGTGCCTGGTCGGCGAGCGTGCCGGAGTGACTGCATGGGCAGGTGAAAGACCTGCCGTATCAGCACTCGCCACAATCGCGGGCGGCTTCGAGTTCTTCGAGGGTTGGCGGGTATCGCCGCGGCGGTAGCTACCTCACGGGCAGGTGGAAAAAGCCGCCGTGTCGGTCACCGTCGCCGCCGGGGTGCCGAGGTCGTTGCGGTACTCCTTGGAGACGTCCGCTTCGAGATCGGTGACGGTCAGGACGTACTCGACGTTGGTGGTGGCGGCGGTGAACACCCAAAAGCGGTCGTTTTCCGGGCAACCGTCGATCACTTTGACCAGCAGTTCCCAGTTGTTCGGGCCGAAGAACCAGAACAGGCCGGAGTCGAGGGTCTGGGTGACGACCAGGCCGTCGCCGGTCGTTCCCCGTGGATCGCGCCAGGTCACCTCCAGCCGGAATCTGCCGTTTCGCAGGCACAGCACCGCCGGGTCGCTCGGACAGGGGGCGGCAAGGGGATGGCGCTGATCCAGCAGAAAACGGAAGCCGTTGGTCATCGAGAAGGACGGCCACAGGTTGTGGCCGAAACCCTGCTGGATGTCCTCTTCGGACGGTACGCCGAGGTTCTGCCACAGGGTGCGGTTGTTCTGGTAGGCGCCGTCCGTATAGTTGGGGTCGGTGGTGCCGTAGTACATGCGATTGGGGGCGATATAGGCGAGTTCCCGATGGAGCGCCGCCACCGGCGCGGTGGGCGACGACAGGCTGAAGACCCCGCTGTAGGTGTTGGGTACGGAGTAGGCCTGGTCGAAGGCGTAGGCGGCGCCGGCGGAGTGGCCGGCGATGGCGATGCGCGCCGGATCGAGAGGGATCTCTTCGTCGACCATCCGCACGCTTTCCGCCAGGGTGACGGGATCGTCGAAGGCGCCCCAGCCGGCGCCGGTCTTCGAGCGCGGCAGAATGAGCACCGCGCCCACCGCGTCGGCGGCGCCCTTGACCAGCGGCTGGTAGGGCTCCGGCTCGCCGCCGGAACCGTGCAGGAAGACGATCGCCGGCGCCGGCTCCCCCGGGTCGAGGGAGGCCGGCAGGTAGCGCAGGCCGTAGGAGCCCGTCGCCGGAATCTCCACCCGCTGCCATCCAGGCTCGGCGGCAAAGGCAATCGGGGCGCAGCCTAGGGCGAGCAGGAGCGCGAAGCTCCTCGGTCCGAAGGTCACTCGGAGGGACTCGCGCTCGCCTTCCCTTGCGACAGGGTCCCTTCGGCCACGCTCCGCAGGTGCAAATCCCGCTGCGGGAACGGGATCTCGATCCCTTCCTCGGTGAAGTTCTTGTAGACGGCGCTGTAGAGCAGGTGGAGGGCCTTGCCGCGAAACTCGGGATCCTCGATCCAGACCAGCAGCTCGAAGTCGAGGCTCGAGTCGCCGAAGCCGCGGAAGCGCACCCTCGGTTCTGGATCCGAACAGGCCAGCTCTTCCGCTTCGGCGACTTCCATCAGGGCCCGCTCGACCTGATCGATGTCGCAGCCATAGGCCACTCCCACCTTCACTCGCAGGCGGCTCTTGGGCCACCGGCCGCCGCTTTCGTTGATGATCTGGGCGTTGCCGATCACCGAATTCGGCAGGGTGATCTCGATGTCGTCGCGGGTCAACAAGCGAGTGGTGCGGATGCCGACGTGGGTTACGGAGCCGCGCTCACCGGAATCGAGCACCACGTAGTCGCCCACCTTGTACGGCGCGTCCGCCACGATGAAGATGCCGGCGAAAAGATTCGCCAGGGTGTCCTTGGCGGCAAAGCCGACGGCCAGACCGATGATGCCCGCCGAGGCCATCCAGGCGGTGACGTCGATATTCCAGGACAGGAAGATGAAGTAGATGGCGGCGGCCACCACGATGATCTTCGCCACGTTGTCGAACAGCGGGAACGTCCGCCGGTCGAGCACCGGGAAGCGATCCTCCCGCTCCTTGAAGGCCCCGAGCACCAGCGAGATCAGGCGCATGGCGAAGACCGTCCACACCAGTACCGTCAGGGTCATGATGATCCCGAGGACCAACTTCTCGAAGGGGGGTTGGAGCTCGATGAGCTGCGTGGCGACGGCGAGCCCCGCGAACAGCACGCTGAGTCGCACCGGTCGGTGGAGGATGGCGATCAGCCGATCGTCGAGATCCGTTTCCGAGCGGCGAGCCCAGGAGGCGACGATACGGGTGAGCACTCGGTCCACCACCCAGGAGGCGACCAGCGCGACGACGATGATGGCTAGCGCTTGCAAGTAAACGTTACCGAGGTGGAGGTCTTCGAGCATGGTGCGCAGGGCTTCGCGGGCGACCGGCGTCTCGGTGACGGGGGCATCGGCGGCGGGGGTTCCGGCTTCAGGAGTCTTCACGGGAATTCCTTGCGACAAGTCAGTGAATAGTGGGTGATGAAGTAGAAGCTTATCGCCTTCGCGGCGGCCGTCTCGGTACACTCGCCGGACAGCGCGTCCTGGTGAACCGATGCGATCGGTCGCCGACCTTATCGGTAGGACGACGGACGCGAAGAGATTGCGAGATGAAAGACAAGACGCTTCTAGTTTTCCTGCTGCTGACCCTGGGGGTGGGATCCGTTGCCATGGCCGAGTCGCTGAAACTGTTGCTCGATCCAGAATCCACCGCCGTGCGTTTCACCCTGGGTGCCACTCTGCACACCGTCGAAGGGAGCTTCGCTCTAGAAAGCGGTGAACTGGTCTTCGACCCCGAAACCGGTGAGGCCTCCGGCGAGATCGTCGTCGACATCGCCGCGGGCGATTCCGGCAGCGCCAAGCGGGATCGCCAGATGCACGACAAGATCCTGGAGAGCGGTCTCTATCCCTCCGCCACCTTTCGGCCAGAGTCCTTCGCGGGGGACTACCCTTCCGGTAGTGCCCGCCTCAGCGGCACCCTGAACTTTCACGGTGACGATCACGCGGTGGAAATGCCCCTCACGCTCGCCCAGGACGGCGACCGTTTGCGCGCCACCGGCACCCTGGAGATTCCCTTCGTCGAGTGGGGCCTGAAGGATCCGAGCACCTTTGTGCTGCGGGTGGAAAAGACCGTCGAGGTGACCATCGAGGTGGTCGGCCGGCCGGTCGCGGCCGAGAGCGCTTCCTGAACAACTCGTTCCTTCCGGGCCGCCTGGCCGCTGGCGCGGCGGCCCGGCCGCTGGCGGTGTTGCTGATCGCCGCCCTGGCGGTGGGTGCCGCGACCTTCGGTATCGCGCGCCTGACGACCGACAATTCTCCATCCATCTTCTTCGTCGCCGGCTCCGAGCGCTGGGCGCGCTATCAGGACGTGCGCCGGGCCTTCGGTCCGGATGTCGCGGCCCGGCTGGTGGTGTCCGGACCCGCCCTGTGGAGTGATGAGGGCCTCGCCTGGCTGGAGCAACTGGAAACGGCTGCCGCCGGCATCCCGGGCGTGCGCACGAGCGTCGGGTTGATGAGTCACCATCGAACTTTCGAGGCAGAGGGCAGCGCCCCTCTCGCCGCCGCGGATCTCCGCCGGCGCGCCCTCGCCAACACCCTGGACCGCAATCTCGGCTGGATCGACGCCGATGGCCGCTGGGCGACGATCCTGGTGACCCTGGAGGCCGAGGCGGACGGAGCCTCGGTGCTCGCGGCGCTCAAGGAACTGGTCGCGGCGCCGCCGGCTGGACTCGAAGCGTCCGTTGCCGGTTCGCCGGTGCTCGACCGAGCCCTCGACGAGTCCTCCCGGCGAGTGCAAACCCGCGAATCGCCCCTGCTGGTGGTGATGGCGGTGTTGCTGTTGGCGGTGGTGTTCCGCGACCTGCGCGGCATTCTCGTGCCTTTGGCCTTCGTTCTGGTCTGTGTAGGGCCGCTCCTCGGCGTGATGGGGTGGCTCGGGGTGTCGATGAATCTCGTGCTGGCGGTGTTGTCTCCTCTCTTGTTTGTGATCTCGATGGCGACGGCGATTCATCTGTTGGTGCGATTCCGCGGCTACCGGCTCGAGCCACCTGCGGCGGTGGCGGCGACCTTCCGGGACAAGGGTTGGCCGGTGCTGTGGACCGGTATCACCACTTTCGTGGGTTTTGTCTCGCTGACCGTCAGTCCGGTGGGGCCGGTGCGCTCCCTGGGTTTGTGGTCCGGCCTCGGGATCGCCTGGATGACCGTGGCAGCTTTTGTTCTGTTGCCGGCCTTCCTGGCGGTGGGTGAACGGCCGCTCGGCGCCGGCACCGAGCGGCATCCCTTCGCCGCCGTGGAGCGGTGGGGGCGGCGGGTGGCCGAGTGGTCGGTGCGGCGCCGCGGCTGGGTGATCGCGGCGACGGTGCTGACGGCCCTGGGCGCCGTCGCCGGGGTTGCGCGTTTGCAAACCGAGAGCAATGCCCTCACCTACCTCGATCCTTCGCACCCGGCTCGGGCGTCCATCGAGACCCTCCAGGAGGCGGGTATCGGTTCGGCGTTGATCGAGATCGATCTGTCGCAGCCGCCAGATGCGGCGATCGGTTCCGGCGAGGCGCCGGCGTTCTCCACCCTCGACGACCTGGCGCGTCTTTCCGAGTTGGCGGCGGATCTGCGCGGCGAACCGCTGGTGCTCGGCGCGGTGAGCGCCGGGGATCTGCTGGACGACACCGCCGCCCTCTCCGGCCTGCCGCCACCGCTCGCTTGGCGCGGCCTGCTGCTCGATCCGCGGGGCCGGCAGGTGGTCGCCGGCTGGCGGACCCCGGAGGGCGACCGGGCGCGGGTGACGGTGTTCGCCCAGATGGTCGGATTCGACCGCTTGGAACCGCTATTGGAGCGCCTGGAGGGCCGGGCACGGATGAGCTTTCCGGCGGCGGACGTTGCGGTCACCGGCGAGTACCCGCTGCTGCTGGAAAGCCAGAAAGCGCTGATCCGCACCTTGGCAGTGTCCCTGGCGCTGACCTTCCTCGCCGTGGCGGTGGTCTTCCGGCTGCTCCTCGGCACCACCCGGCTGACCCTGCTGGCGATGGTGCCGAACCTCTGGCCGGTCATCGGAGTGCTCGGCTGGATGGGCTGGAGCGGCACTCCCCTGGATGTGGCGACGGTGATGGTGGCCTCGGTGCTCCTCGGCCTGGCGGTAGACGACACCCTCCACACCCTCGGCCACTTCCGGCGCGATGCACCGAGCCTGGGGGCGCATCGTGCGGTGGCCCGGGCTCTCGAACAAACGGCGCCTTCCTACCTGCTCACGGGCACCGTGCTGGCGGTGGGTTTCGGGGTGTGCGCGCTGTCCCAATTCGCGCCGACGGCGCGCTTCGGTATGTTGTCGGCGTTGGGGATCGCCCTGGCGGTGGTGGGCGACCTGGTGGTGGTGCCGGCGCTCCTCGGGTCGACCCCGCAGAGCGCCGTCCAGAAGATCCGCGGGGGGTAGCAAGCTGCTGAGGACTTGCAGCTTGCTACCGAGCCCGAAGGGCGAGGCGGCGCCGAGAGGCGCCGGAGATGGGGGTGAGCCCGAAAAATCAGTACTTTCGGGCGAGGGGGGCGCTCAGCCCCCCTGAAAGAGAAGCTAGCAGCGCAGCTGAGATGATAGGCCGAAGGCCTTCATCAGCAAGCTGCTAGCTAACGGCGGTTGGCGAAACCGGTGACGATGTAGGTGCCGGAGCGGCGGTCCTTCTTGAGCTTGATCAGGTTCTGCCGCTCGGCGTCTTCGAGCAGCTCCGAGAACGAGCCGTAGCTGTAGTAGCCCTCGTTGAAGGAGGGCTTCTTGCGCTGCATGGTCTGCTTGATCATCGAGCCCCACAGCACGTCCTTGTTCTCACGGATCAGCGCCTGGATGGAATCGATCATCAAGCGGAAGGCCTCGGCGCTCTTGTCGTTGCCGCCGGAGACGGTGGGGGTCTTTTGGCGGTCGCGCCACACGTCCTCGTAGTAGATGAACTCGTCGCAGTTGTCGATCAGCAGGTTCGAGCTGGAGTTCTTGACCCCGATGCCGATGACGTACTTGTTGTTCTCCCGGAGCTTGGATACCAGCGGCGAGAAGTCGCTGTCGCCGGACAGCAGGACGAAGGTGTCCAGATGCTCATTCGAGAAGGAGAGGTCCATGGCGTCCACCACCATCTTGATGTCGGCGCTGTTCTTGGCCGAGTAGTGGCGCTGCGGGATCTGGATCATCTCGATCGCCGCCTCGTGGAAGGGGCGCTTGTAGTCGCCGTAACGTTCCCAGTCGCAGTAGGCTTTCTTGACGATGATCTTGCCTTTTTCGAGCAGCCGTTCGAGCACCAGGCCGATATCGAATTTCTTGATGTCCGAGTCACGCACTCCGAGAGCTACGTTCTCGAGGTCGCAAAACAGAGCGATCTTTCTTTCGTCGGTCACGGACTGGCTCCTCTCGGGCGGGCTCGAAAACATCTCCCGCGCGATCTCCTCGATGTCCTCCGGGGAAACATCGGCGTCAAAAGTGAAATCTTCTTTGTGCTCGGTTCGTTCGGCTGGCTCCGTATCCGTCCCCGCCGCCTCGGCCCGGCGCCGGCTGCGGCGCACGGCGTTCGAGGCTCGCCGCGGGCGGTTCGGCGGCGCATCTGCCTCCTCCTGTGCGTCCGGCGGTGAATCGTCCGCCTTCGGTGCTAGGTCGTCAACGGCCGCCCTCGAATCGTCCGGCAAGACCGAGTCGGAATCGGCGGGACGCCGTCGGGTCCGGCGAGTGCGGCTGCGCCTCCTACGCTCTCGTGGATCTTCCGCGTCGCC
The DNA here is from genome assembly GCA_039030395.1 of Acidobacteriota bacterium. NCBI lineage: Bacteria > Pseudomonadati > Acidobacteriota > Acidobacteriota bacterium. The sequence goes on along the minus strand of JBCCEF010000006.1, from coordinate 43,066 downwards.
GTGGGCTTCGGCGGCTCCCTGGGTGACGTCGCCCGCCTGGGACGGCTTTTCCTCTCCCTTGCCGCGCGGCGGGTCGTCGGAAGAACTCTGCTTCTCTCCATCGGCTGTCGGGCGCGACCACCAGGGGCTCACTCGGGCGAAGTCCTTTCTCGAACCTTTATCGGATCTGTCCGGTTCGGATCGCTTCAGAAGTGTCGCGATCCGCGACTCCAGCCCAACGAGGGTCCCCGATCGAGTGTTCCAATCGAGATCTGGAGCCTGGAGTCAACGGGTGTGCGGTCGCGAACACGAGGGGTGAGTTGGTACTATACCAGCCGTCTTCGCCGCTCGGCGGCGACGTCCTTCCAACGCCAGAGCCCACGCCAGGAGTCTGCCGATGACTTTCGTTTCCGAGCTCGACCCCACCGCCCTGTGGCGTCACTTCGATCGCATTTTGGAGATTCCCCGCGGCTCCAAGAAAGAGGAGCAGATGCGCCGCCATGTCATCGAGGTGGCCGAGGCCCGCGGCCTCGAGCACGCCACCGACGATGCCGGCAATCTGGTGGTGCGGGTGCCGGGCACCGCCGGCCGGGAGGATGCCGCCATCACCATCCTGCAGTCCCACTTGGACATGGTGCAGGAGAAGCGGTCGGACCTCGACTTCGACTTCGATACGGACGCGATCCAGCCGGTGGCCGACGGCGACCACCTGACCGCCGACGGCACCACCCTGGGCGCCGACAACGGCGTCGGCGTCGCCACCATGATGGCCCTGATGACCGAGGACGGCATCCCCCACGGTCCGTTGGAACTGCTCTTCACCATCGATGAAGAGACCGGCCTCACCGGCGCCGCCGAGCTGGCGACAAACCTGCTCACCGGGCGTCGCTTGATCAATCTCGACTCGGAGGAAGAGGGCACCCTGTGTATCGGTTGCGCCGGCGGCGCCGGCAACACCCTGTACTTGCCGGTCGAGCGCGCTGCCGTGCCCGCCGACCGGATCGCCCTGGTGGTCGAGATGGCCGGCCTCAAGGGCGGTCACTCGGGGGTCGATATCCACCTCCAGCGGGGCAACGCCGTCAAGCTCCTCGGCCGCGCCTTGGCGGCCTCGCCGGTGCCCCTCCGGCTGGCGGCCTTCGACGGCGGCTCCTCCCACAATGCCATTCCCCGGGAGGCAGTGGCGACGGTGATCCTGGCGCCGGCGGACCGGCCGAGGTTCGAAGATGTCTGCCGGGCCGAAGGCGCGGCGATCGCGGCGGAACTCCAGCCCGGCGACCCGGGGGCGACGGTCGAAATCTCCGAGGCCTCTCTACCGGCCGAAGCCTGGACCGCCGGATCCACCGCGCGGGCGATCCAGCTTGTACAGGCGATTCCCACCGGCGTGATGGCGATGAGCTTCGACCTGCCGGACCTGGTGGAAACCAGCTCCACCCTGGCCACCGCCCATGAGGTCGACGGCCGCTTCCAGCTCTTGATCTCGACCCGCAGCTCAGTGGCCTCCGCCAGCCTGGCTCAGGTGCGCCGCATTGGCGCCATCGCCGAGCTGGCCGGTGCCGAGAACGTCGTGCGCGACGGCTATCCGGGGTGGAAGCCGGACCCCGCCTCGCCGATTCTCCAGGTGCTGGCGCGGGTGTATGAGCAAGTGCGCGGCGAAGCGCCGGACGTGCGCGCCGTCCACGCCGGCCTCGAGACGGGCATCATCGGCGAAAAGTACCCGGGCATGGATATGGTGTCCTTCGGGCCGACCATCGAATTCCCCCACTCGCCGGACGAGCGGGTGAACGTTCCCTCCGTCGAGCGCTACTGGAAGGTCTTGACCGCGGCCCTCGACGAGCTGTCCTAAGGACTTCTCACTCGCACGATGAGTTCTCTACGCCTGGCCCTACTGGTGTCCGGCGCCTCCGGGATGGTGCTGCCGCGCCGGGTCCTCGCGGCGCTGGCCGATCACCCAGAGGTCGAACGCCTTCATCTAGTGGTCTCCCGCGGGGCCAGCCAAGTGCTGCGCCACGAGCTGGGGCCAACCCGTACCGGCGCCGAAGCGCTGATCGAGGCGGCGGCCCCGACCGAAATCGGGCGCGCCAAGATCGCCGTCCACCGGGACAATGATCTCGATGCGCCGATCGCCTCCGGTTCCTACCCCTTCGACGGCGCGGTGGTGTTGCCCTGTAGCGCCGGCACCCTGGGTGCCCTCGCCGTCGGCACCGCCAGCACCCTGGTCCACCGCACAGCGGCGGTCGCGATGAAAGAGGGCCTGCCGCTGGTGCTGGGATTCCGGGAGACGCCCTTCTCGCTGCTCCATGTGGAGAACATGCGGCGATTGATCTTGGCCGGCGCCACCCTCCTGCCGCCGCTGCCGGCGTTCTACGTCGGTGAGGACATGGCCCGCTTCGTCGACCACTACGCCCTGCGGGTTCTCGATCGCTTCGGGCTGCGCGAAACCGAAGCCACCGGCCTGCGCTGGGGAGAGCCATGACCGCCGGAGCGTTGAGCGACCGGCCCAAGGGCTTCGGGGCGAGCCTGCGCACGATGCTCGAAATGATCAAGATCGAGCACACCCTGTTCGCCCTGCCCTTCGCCTTCCTGGGGATGATCCTGGCGGCGGAGGGGTGGCCGTCTTGGCCGGTGGTGGGGTGGATCGTGGTGGCGATGGTCGGCGCCCGCAGCGCCGCCATGGGCTTCAATCGGCTGGTCGACCACCGCATCGACGCCGAGAATCCGCGCACCGCCGATCGCGCCTTGCCGGCCGGTGAGGTCTCGCCGCCGGCGGTGAGTCTCTTCGTCCTGGCGAGCGCCGGGTTGATGGTTTTGGCCGCCTGGCGGTTGAATCCGCTGGCCTTGTGGTTGTCGCCGGTGGCGTTGGTGATTCTCCTCGGCTACTCCTACACCAAGCGCTTCACCTGGGCGGCCCACCTGGTCCTCGGTCTGGCTCTCTCCGGCGCACCGTTGGGTGCCTGGATCGCCGTGCGCGGCGAGTGGCCGGCCGGGGCCGCCTGGGCGCTGGCCGGGGCGGTGCTGTTGTGGACCGCTGGTTTCGACGTGCTCTATGCCTTGCAGGACCGCGACTTCGACCGCCAGCGGGGGCTCTTTTCCATCCCGGCGCGCTTCGGGGTGCGCGGAGCGTTGGTGATTTCCGCCCTCCTCCACCTTGCGATGTTGGGCCTGTTGGCCTGGCTGCCGACCCTCTACACGTCAGCCGGTGGACCGGCTCTCGGATGGGCCTACTGGCTGGGCTTCGCCGGCTGCTGCGTGCTCCTCGCCTACCAGCACGCGGTGGTGCGGCCAAATGATCTATCGCGCCTCGGCCCGGCCTTTTTCCAGGCCAACGCGGCGCTCTCCCTGTGGCTCTTCGCGGCCACTGCCGTTGATATACTCTTCGCGCTATGACGAGTCCTCGCCAGCGGCTCGAACCCGCCCGTTTCCCCGCTCCTCTCCGTGAACTCGCCGCCAAAGTGAGAGACGGCGTGCGCCTTGACGAGGCCGACGCCCTGCTGTGCTTCACCACCCCCCACGTGCTCCATCTCGGCAGCCTGGCGGACGCGGTGCGGCGCGACCTCCACGGCCGCGTGGCGTACTACAACATCAACCGCCACATCAATCCGACCAACGTCTGCATCTACACCTACAACTGCAAGTTTTGTAGCTATGCGGCGATGAAGGGCGAGGACCACGCCTGGGAGATGACCCACGACGAGGTCTACCACCGGGCCGCCGCCCAAGGCGGCAACGAGGTCACTGAATTCCACATCGTCGGCGGCCTGCACCCGGATCTCAGAATGTCCTGGTACGAGGAGATGCTCAAGGGCTTGAAGGAACGCTTCCCGGCGGTCCACTTGAAAGCCTTCACGGCGATCGAGATCGGCTGGTTCGCCAAGCTCGAGAAGCTCTCCATCGAAGAGGTGTTGATCCGCCTGCGGGAGGCCGGCCTGGGCTCCTTGCCCGGCGGCGGCGCCGAGATCTTCCATCCAGAGGTGCGGGAGATCATCTGCGACGGCAAGCTCGATGCGGACGAGTGGATCGAGGTCCACCGGGTGGCCCACCGCCTTGGCATCCAGACCAACTGCACCATGCTCTACGGTCACGTCGAGAAGCCCGAACATCGGGTGGACCATCTGCTCCAGCTTCGCTCCCTGCAGGACGAGGCGAAGGGCGGTTCGGCGGGCTTCAACGCCTTCATCCCGCTCGCCTACCACCCGGAAAACAACTACATGGGTCTCGAGTACCACACCACCGGGACGGAGGATTTGCGGACCATCGCCACCTCCCGGCTGGTGCTGGACAACATCGCCCACATCAAGGCCTACTGGGTGATGGTCACCCCCAAGCTGGCCCAAATCGCCTTGCGCTTCGGCGCCGACGACATGGACGGCACTGTCGTCGAAGAGCGGATCTACCACATGGCCGGCGCCGAGACCGACCAGCAGCTCCCCCGCCGCGAGCTGGAGCGGGTACTGCGCGACGCCGGCTTCGATCCCATCGAGCGCGACACCCTGTACAACCCGATCGACCGCGGTGCTCCGGCGCCGGTCGCCGTGTAGGCCGGAACGAGAAGCAACACTTGGCGCCGCAACCCCTGCCGTACCACTTCATCGCCGTGGACGGCCCGATCGGGGTGGGCAAAACCACCCTTGTCGAGCTGCTGACCCGGCGCTTCGAGGGCGTCAAGATCCTAGAAGACGTCGAAAACCCCTTCCTCGGCGCCTTCTACCAGGACCGGCCGAACACCGCTTTCCAGACCCAGCTCTACTTTCTGCTGTCGCGCTACAAGCAGCAGCAAGACCTCGCCCAGCGCGGCCTCTTCGACCGCCTGTTGCTGGCCGACTACACCTTCCAAAAAGACCGCATCTTCGCCTATCTCAACCTGGCGGACGACGAGCTGATGCTGTACGACAAGCTCTACACCCTGCTCGAACCGCAGCTCCCCATGCCCGACCTGGTCATCCACCTGGTGGCCGACGTCGAAACCTGCATGCGGCGCATCCGCAAGCGCCAGCGGCCGGTCGAAAGCCATCTATCGTCGGACTACATCGCCGAGCTGACGGACGCCTACAACCACTACTACCACTACTACGAGCGCACCCCGCTGCTGGTGGTCGACACCCGCAACCTCAACTTCCCGGACCGCCCGGAAGATTTAGACGAGCTGATCGCTCGCTTGAGAAAACCGATCAAGGGCACCGAGTACTACGTGCCGGTGGGCTCCGGCCGGCGATTGTTGTAGGAGCCCGCGCCGTCCCTCCCGCTATGGACTACCAGGGGATACTCGAAGGGATCGCCGCCGAAGTGCGGCCGCTCCTCGACCAGGGCGAGGTCGCGAACTACATCCCCGAACTCGCCAGGGTGCCGGCGGAGCGCTTCGGCATCGCCCTCCACACCGTCGACGGCGGGACCTTTCAGGTTGGTGACTCCGAGGAGCGCTTTTCAACCCAGAGTATTTCCAAGGTCTTCACCCTCACCCTCGCCATGGTGCGAGTAGGCGATGCGCTCTGGCTGCGGGTTGGCCGCGAGCCCTCGGGCACCGCCTTCAACTCGCTGGTCCAGCTCGAACACGAGCAGGGCATTCCACGCAATCCGTTCATCAATGCCGGTGCTCTGGTGGTGACCGACGTGCTGCTGACCCGCTGCGGGGACGTCCTGGGCGAGGTGCTGGAGCTGGTCAACGATCTGGGTGGTGGGCTCGACGTCGAATACGACCATCGGGTGGCCCATTCGGAGCGGGCCACCGGCCACCGCAACGCGGCCCTCGCTCACTTCCTCAAGAGCTTCGGCAATCTGGACAACGAGGCGGACGAGGTGCTCGACGCCTACTTCCACCACTGCTCCCTGGCGATGAGCTGCTCCGAGCTCGCCCGCGCGGGCATGTTTCTCGCCCGTTCCGGCAGGCCGCTCGGCATCGAGACGGCGATCACCAGCAGCAGCCAGACCAAGTACATCAACTCCCTGCTCCTGACCTGCGGGGTCTATGACGCCGCCGGGGACTTCGCCTACCGGGTGGGCCTGCCCGCCAAGAGCGGCGTCGGAGGCGGCATCCTGGCGGTGCTCCCCGGCCACTGGACCGTCTGCGTCTGGTCGCCGGGTCTCGACGCCTCCGGCAACTCCCTCGCCGGCAGCCGCGCCCTCGAACTGCTGACCACCGAAACGGGTCAGTCGATCTTCTGAGCCCCTCCGAAAGCACCCGATTTCATAGGCCTTTTGAAGAGCGCGTGGCCTCTTGCTAGAATAATCGTGGTCGCGATTCGTAGAGAAGAGCGACCGCCGCTTGGATCCCGGCGGCCCTGAGCGTCAGGGCCGGGACCGAGACGGAAGCCAAACCGCGCCGGACGTGGGTGTCGCTTCGGAGGGTCTGATCTCGTCAGAGACAGGCACCTCACGGAAGAAGCAAAGGCACCGAGTCGCTCGGCGAAGGAAAGAGCCTTTCCGTCCTCCATGCGGAAGGGCTTTCGTCGTTTTGGGCTGGTGCCCGATGACTACGCTCCTTCCGTTGGCCGGACTGCCGAGCGGGCCACTCATAGTTCTTGACGAGGAGGCCCGATGCCGAAGAAGTCGTCCCCCACCGCCTCACCCGCGCCGAAACGCGCTGCGGATCGTCCCGTCACCGTGCCCGCCGTTCGCGCCGCCCGCGAGCGCGGCGACAAGCTGGTGATGGTGACCGCCTACGACTGCCCCCAGGGCCGCACCGCCGACGCCGCCGGGGTCGACATGATCCTGGTCGGCGATTCCCTCGCCATGGTGGTCCTCGGCCACCCGGACACCCTCGCCGTCACCGTCGACGAGATGCTGCACCACACCCGCGCCGTGCGCCGGGGCGTCCAGCGCGCCCTGTTGGTGGGGGACATGCCCTACGGCTCCTTCCACCGCGGGCTGGGCCAAGCGGTGGACAACGCGCTCCGCTTCATCAAGGAGGGCGGTGCCCAGGCGGTCAAGATCGAAGGAGCCCGGCCGGAGGTGGTGGAAGCGCTGGTCGGCGCCGAGATCCCGGTGATGGGCCATCTCGGTCTCACCCCGCAGAGCCTCCACAAGTTCGGTGGGTTCAAGGTGCAAGGCCGCGGCGACGCGGCCGCCCGCGCCCTGTTGGAGGCGGCCCACGCTCTCGAAGAGGCCGGTGCCTTCAGCCTGGTACTCGAGTGCGTGCCGGCGGACCTGGCTGAAGAGGTCACCGGGCAGATCGGCATCCCCACCATTGGCATCGGCGCCGGCGCCGGTTGCAGCGGTCAGGTGCTGGTGTACCACGATCTCCTCGGCATGGAAGAGCGCATTGCCCCGCGCTTCGTGCGGCGCTACGGCGAATTGGGCCGGGCCTCCCGGGACGCCATCTCGGCCTTTGCCTCCGACGTGCGGAGCGGAGCCTTCCCGAGCCGCGACGAAACCTACGGAGATCCGTCGCGACCGGCGGCCGACGTTCAACGGCTGTACGGCTGAGGCGACGGAAGACGAGGAAAGGGCAATGCAGACCTTCGAGACCGGCGCCGAGGTGCGCCGCACGGTGGAGAACTGGAGGGGGAGCGGCCGGCGGGTGGCCTTCGTGCCGACCATGGGTGCCCTCCACGACGGGCACTTGGCGCTGGTGCGGCGGGCCGGAGAATCGGCCGATCGAACGGTCGCCTCGGTGTTCGTCAACCCCACCCAGTTCGGTCCCGGCGAAGACTTTGAGCGCTACCCGCGTTCACCGGAGCAGGACGCCGGCCTGCTCGCCGGCGCCGGCTGCGACGTCCTCTTCTTGCCCTCCGTCGAAGAGATCTACCCACCAGGCCACACCACCTTCATCGACTTGGGCGAACCCGCTCTCGGTCTCGAAGGCGACCATCGGCCGGGCCACTTCCGCGGCGTCGCCACGGTGGTCACCGCCCTGTTCCAGCTCGTCCGGCCGGATGTGGCGGTGTTCGGCGAGAAAGACGCGCAGCAACTGGCCGTCCTCCGCCGCGTCACCCGGGATCTGCACTTGGGGGTCGAAATCGTCGGCCACCCCACCGTCCGCGAGTCGGACGGCCTGGCGATGTCCTCGCGCAACGCTTACTTGAGCCCGGAAGACCGTCGGTCGGCGCCGGTGCTCCACCGCGCCCTGACGGCGGCGGTGGAGGCCCTCCGGCAAGGCGAACGAAACGCCGACGCCCTACGCCAGACCATGGCGGAAATCCTCGCCGCGTCGCCGCGCGTCGAGGTCGAATACGCCGAAGTTGTCCACGCCGAAACCTTCCGGCCCGCGCGTCAAGTCAACGGTCCGATCGTCCTACCGATCGCCGCCCGACTAGGTGCCACCCGATTGATCGACAACCTCCGTTTTGAACCCCCTAACTAGGTGCCACCCTTTTCGTCGAGCGATCCCCTGCCCTAACTAGGTGCCACCCTTTTCGTCGAGCGATCCCCCGATAGGTGCCCCCCGAATGTCAAACCACTGATTTTCAGACACTTACTCTCAAATCCGAACCCCATAGGAGACCCTGAGCCATGCGACGCACCCTGTTCAAATCCAAGATTCACCGCGCCACGGTCACCGGAGCGGACCTCGCCTACGAAGGTTCTGTCACCGTCGACCCGCTGCTGATGGAGGCAGCCGACATGCTCGACAACGAGCGGGTCGAGATCTACAACGTCACCAACGGCGAGCGCCTGGCGACCTACGTCATTCCGGGAACGCCCGGCGAGGGCGAGATCGTCCTGAACGGCGCCGCCGCCCACAAGGCGTCGCCCGGCGACCTGGTGATCCTCTGCACCTACGCCGAATACGAGGAGGCCGAGGCGCACAGCCACCAGCCGACGGTGGTGCTGGTGGACGAGCAAAACCGCATCCAGCGAGGCCCCAAACCGGAGCGGCTGGCGAGCTGACGGAATACTTTCGCAGGGCACACGTACAGGGTCCGAAGGGAGATCGACATGACCGTGACCTACGACCCCATCGAGCAGAAGAAGAATCACCTCGATCTGCTGGCCATCGGCTACTTCATCCTCGGGGGATTCTGCCTTCTCATCCCGCTCTTCGCCCTGCTTTACCTGGGGCTGGGCACCTTCATGGTGGTGGCGCCGGATGAATTCAACGGCGATGCGCCTCCGGCCGCTGTCGGCTGCTTTGTCATGGCGATCGGTGGATTTCTGATCCTGCTGGGTATGGCCTACGCCCTTCTGATGATCTGGACCGGCCTCAACCTGCGGCGCCGTCAGCGGCGCATGTTCTGCCTGGTGATGGCGGGGATCAGCGCTCTCAACATGCCTTTCGGCACCATCCTCGGCGTGTTCACCATGGTTTTGCTGACCCAGCCGGATGTCCAGGCGCTGTTCGAAAACGGGCCGCCGGAGGTGGAGAGCGGAGGCGCCAGCCTGCCGCCCGGAGACCCTCCGCCGGACGGGGTCTGACCGTCGGGGTCTGACAACAGCCGAGAAGGCGGTAGACTCCCCGCGATGAATGCCGCCTCTCCCACCGCCGACTCCACCACTACGTCCTCGCTCGAGGTCGAGCCCCTCGTCATCGCCGACCGCACCTTCCGGTCGCGCCTCATCCTCGGCACCGGAAAATACCTCGATGCGGACGTCATGCGGCGCTCCTTCGAGGCCTCCGGTACCGAGATGATCACCGTCGCCCTGCGACGGGTGAATCTCGACGACCTCGGCAAGAGCTCGCTAATCGATCAGATCGATCAGGAAAAGTACCTCCTGCTGCCCAACACCGCCGCCTGCTACACCGCCGACGAAGCGATCCGCACGGCACGCCTCGCCCGCGAGTTGGGGGGCTGGAACTGGGTGAAGCTGGAAGTGATCGGCGACGAGAAAACCCTGTTCCCGGACACCGTGGAACTCCTCAGAGCCACCGAGGTGCTGGTGGACGAAGGCTTCGTGGTGTTGCCCTACTGCACCGACGACCCGGTGCTCTGCCGGAAGCTCGAAGCCCTCGGCGCGGCGGCGGTGATGCCCCTAGGGGCTCCCATCGGTTCCGGCATGGGCATTCGCAATCCGGCAAACCTGCGCATCATCATCGAGCAGGCAAACGTGCCGGTAGTCGTCGACGCCGGCGTCGGCACCGCCTCCGATGCCTCCCTCGCCCTCGAACTCGGCGCCGACGCCGTCCTCATGAACACCGGCATCGCCGGCGCCGGAGACCCGGTGCGCATGGCCCGCGCCATGCGCCTCGCCGTCGAAGCCGGCTGGCTCGCCGCCAACGCCGGCCGCATCCCGCGGAAGCTCTACGCCACGGCCAGCTCGCCGATGACGGGCCTGATCGACTGATCGGCCGGGGGCTGAGCGGCTAGGTGAAGCCTCCTCCATCTTCCATGGCTTCCCTTTCCTCCAGGGCGCGCGCCGCGGCCGCGGCTCCGGGGCTGTCGCTTTCGGCCAGGCGAAGAAGTTCATCCAGGGTCTCATCGTCACCCACCAACCCGAGGGCGATCAGAGCTCGCTCCCGCCAGCCGATACCCACATCCTCGATGCGCCGCTGGATGTAATCGCCGGAGGGTATCGCCAACTGGCGCTGGACCTCCTCGGCGCTCATCAGATCCTCGCCTTCCTCCTGAAGCCAGGCCTGCCGCTGATCAAACGCGCTCGCTGCGGCCTTGCGGGCCTCGTCCACGACCTGAGGTGGCGGACCCTGGCGATACGCCTCCCGAAACACGGGTTGCAGCTCGTTACCAACGCTCCAAAACTGTTCCAGCAGGTTCGCCCCCTCCTTGGCCTCGCAATCCCGGCTCAGCCAGGTCACGACAACGACGCGAACATCCTTGTCCAAGCGTTCCAGCTCCGGCCAAGCCTGGACGTTGCCCGGCGATTGAGGCTGCGAGAGATTTGGCACGGCCCAGGCGATGAGGGCCAACGCCACCAGACCCCACGACAACTTCCGCATAGAGCTCATCACAGTCTCCTCTCAGTTGGCCGGAAACGCGCCGTCGGCCCACAGGCGGCGCTCGATCGCGGGGCATTGGGAAGTGGCGGCGATCAGGCTGCAGGTACGGGTGATCTCGCCGGGTCGCGCCCCGTAGAGATCATTCACGATCGAATCCGGATTCAGGTGGGCGCGAAAGAGCTGTCCCTCGGTCAAGAACTCCCGGTTGACGCTGGCACTCAACATGACATTGGTGGTGTCGAAGGCCGTGAGGCCGTCCGTGTGGGTGAGGCTGAATGCGTGACCGATCTCGTGTGAAAGAAGCTCATCGCCGGAGTTTTCCCCCATCGCGATCTGCGCCCCGAAGTTCGACCAACCGCTGGTGGTGGCCCCGTTGACCGTCTCGACCCAGTAAATGTTGAGACGGTCGTCGGCGAACCCGATGTCGTTGCGCAAGTCCACCCAGGCTTGGGGATTCGTGTCGCCATTGGGAAACGCCGACCGGGCCGCCGCCTGAGGGTCATTGGTAGCGTCGATCACATTGAACTCCGAGAAGGCCACCCCTACCCGCTCCGCATTCCAGATCGCCGACGTGCGGATGCACGCATCCACGGCATGTTGTCTCTGTTCGGCAAAAGGCCCATGGACAATCCACACCGTCACCGGCACCGAAATGCGGGGCTGGAACTCGACATCAAAACGGTCCATCCCCGAAGTCCAAGGGGTCGCCACATAGCGCGGCGGCCGCTGGTTGGTAAAGCCGATCACCTCGTTCGACAGCCCACCGACCAAATCTCCCACCTCGACACTCGCCGCCGCGGTCAGAAACCCCTCATCATCGAGAAGAGGACCGCCTCCGCCTTCGGCCCCATCGACCAAAAACCCCACCGGATTCCCGGAGCCGTTGACGACATCCAGCCGATCCGCACCGCCACCACAGCCCGGCGAAGCCAGGGCCACGGCCACCACCGCAAGACCCAGCAAGACGCGCACTCCCGTCATCAGAGATCTCCTTCCGAAGCAGACGATGTTTGGGATCCACGGCACCAAAGGCGCCGCAACTCAATACGCCGTTACCGCCAATCCGGAGCCACCCCAGGGCACCCGAGCGAGCCACTCGACCAGAGCTTGCACCCAACAGCCCCTTCGTCTACAATCCTCCGTCTGCTGTACCCCTCGTGCACCCGTAGCTCAACTGGATAGAGCATCTGACTACGGATCAGAAGGTTTGGGGTTCGAATCCCTACGGGTGCACCAATCTAAGTTGTTCAATCCAAACAGTTTAGCGGTGGGCTCGTCAGAGCTATCAGGGCTCTGAAATAGGCCTTAGGTACTGTCTAGGTACTACGGGGCAGGACTTGAGGGCCCGGCAGACGCCCGGAGGTTGATCGAGGCCCGAGGCGGCGATTTGGGGCCCTGGAGTCATCGCTCTCTTCTGTGGGCCTGGGCTCCCGAAGCCAGCTTCGCCAGCAGCATGTCGAAAACGACTCTCCCGAAACCGGCCTGCAGCTCTTTGCTGTTGAGGTACTGCATCATCTGGCTTTGATGAGCCTCGCCACTCCCCATCACCGCCTGATCGAGAGCGGTCGAAAAGTCGCCTAGCAAAGCTTGCTCGGGGGAGTTGTTTGCGATCTGCTGCATCACCCTCTGGTTCTCGCTCACCTTGTCGCGGATGGCGTAGGCGTAGTTGATGAGGTCATTGTCGGTCAGGCCGTCGGTCACGAAAAGCTCATTCAATCGGCTGATGATCTGCGAGAGCCATTCTTCTTCCTTGTTTCGAGGTTTGCGGGTTCCCAGGGCACTGGCAGGATGGAGACCGGTCTCCGCTCCCTCCTTGACCAGTTTGAGGTCTTGCTGCTTGATCTTCGACAGGCGATAGTGGCTCAGCTCGACGGAGCTCAGGTCGATCGGGTCCTCGTCCGGCAGCTTCTCGCGTAGCAGTGGCGCCAGGTGACGAGCATAGAGACTGAGCATCTCGAGGTCTCGACTGTCGTATTCGACGATCTGCGACATGAACTCGTAGTAGCGGGTAAACGCTACAAGGTCCGCCTTGAAAAGGCCGAGCGCGTCTAGCTCGCGCTTGGCTTCCTTCATCTGCGCCTCGCTATTGGCGATGAAGGTGGCGTCGCCGAGCGCTTTAGCGTGCTCAAAGAGCCGCTTCTGCTCCGCGTACTCGGCTTGCGCCTGCTGGTGGCGATTCTGCCAACGCTCCACCGCCGGCTTGCACACGTTGCCGATCGCAGCGTTGCTCTTGCTCTTGACGAAGAAGACCTCGCTGAAGCGCGTCACTTCGGACCACAGGAAGATGCCAGCGGCCCGTAGCTTCTCGTAGAGATCCCAGATGAGGTTGGGGTCCGAAACATCGAGCAGCTCCGCCGTCTGGTAGTACTCCTGGAACGCCGCCAACACCTCCTGCGGATCGTTGAAGAAGTCGAGGACGTAGGTTTCCTCTTTGCCCGGGTACTTTCGATTGAGCCGCGACAAGGTCTGTACGCAGTCGACTCCCCCGAGCTTCTTGTCCACGTACATGGCGCAGAGCTTCGGTTGATCAAAGCCCGTCTGGAACTTGTTGGCGGCGATCATCACGTCGTAGCCATCCGAATCAAAGGCGGTGCGCAGATCCCTCCCCTTGAGACCGGGGTTCATGTTGGTCTCGGTAAACGTCTCTCCGAGTAACCCCTCGCTGTGAGGGTCGTCTCTGCTGAAACTGACCTCGCCTGAAAACGCGACCATCGCGCGCAACTGGCTATAGGACTTCTTCTGCGTGTACTTGTCGAACTCCAGCTTGAAGCGCACCGCCTCTTTGCGCGAGCCCGTAACGATCATCGCCTTGGCGTGGCCGTTGAGCAGTCCCATCACCGTCTCTCGAAAGTGCTCGACTATCACCATCACCTTTTGCGCGATGTTGTAGTCGTGCAGCCGCACCCACTGGCCGAGCCTGGCTCGCGCCTTTTTGCTGTCGACCTCTATGTCCGCCGCGGCGACCCGCTGCGCCAGGTTGTAAGCCACCTTGTAGCTGGTGTAGTTCCTCAACACGTCGAGGATGTAGCCCTCTGCGATGGCCTGCCGCATGCTGTAGACATGGAAGGCCTGCGGTTTGTTCCTCTTCGAGGGCGGCTCGTCCGGGCTGGGGCGACGCCCGAATAACTCCAGCGTTCTACTCTTCGGGGTGGCGGTAAAGGCGTAGTAGCTGAGATTCGGCGAGGCACCACGAGCCGCGACACTGGCGGTCAGCATGTCCTCCGCACTGACCTCGTCCTTGTCCGGCATCCCGGCGGTGAGGACTGCCTTGAGGTTCCCTGCGGTCGATCCCGACTGCGAGGAGTGCGCCTCGTCGGCGATGATGGCGAAGCGTCGCTGCTTGAGGCTCGCGCTGTCCTCGATGGCGGCGAGAACGTGGGGGAAGGTCTGAATGGTTACGATGACGATCGGCTGGCTGTGCTCCAGCGCGTGCGCCAGCTTCTCAGACTTCGAGCCTTGGCCTTCCTCGCGGTTGATGCGCCCGACCACACCCTCCTCGTGCTCGAACTGATAGATCGTCTCCTGGAGCTGGTTGTCCAGCACCGTGCGGTCGGTCACCACGATGACCGAGTCGAAGAGCTTCTCGTCCTGCTCGTCGTGGAGCGAAGAGAGCTGATGCGCCGTCCAGCCGATCGAGTTCGACTTGCCGGAGCCGGCGCTGTGCTGCGCCAGGTACTTGTGACCGGGGCCTTCTTCGCGGGTCTTGGCCACCAGCTTTCGCACCAGATCCCACTGGTGGTAGCGGGGGAAGATCAGAGTCTCTTTCTTCGTCTTCCGACCGTCCCAGCTCTCCTCGGTCTTGATCTCGAGGTGAACGAACCGACCGACGATCTCTAGTAGGTTGGCGGGGGCGAGCACCTCGTTCCACAGGTAGGCGGTGGCGTAGGTGTCCACGTCCTCGGGTGGGTCGTTGCCGGCGCCGCCCTCCTTTGTGCCGCGGTTGAAGGGGAGGAAGCGCGTCTCCCTGCCCGCCAGCCGAGTCGTCATGTAGACCTCGTACTGGCTCACGGCGAAGTGCACCAACGCGCCCCGCTTGAAGGTGAGGAGCGGTTCCGGCTTGTTGGTCTCGGGATCCTTCGGCAGACGGGTCCTCCGGTACTGGCGCTGGGCGCTCTCGACCGCCTGCTTGAACTCACTCTTCAGCTCTATCGTGGCGACTGGGATGCCGTTGACGAATAAAACTAGGTCGATCCTCCAACGTTTGGCGCGCGAACCGGTTTCCCCGAGCTGGGCGGGCGTGGCATGCGGGCTGTAGACCAGCTCCGGCACCACACGCAGGATGTTGCCCTCGTACATGGCCTGGGTCTCGGGATTCAGTCCATGCTCGGGCTTGAACTGGCAGAGCTTGAAGGAAGCGGACTTGTCGCGTAGCTCGTGGCGCAGCACGCCCAGAGTGCCGAAGGTGCGTAGGCTCTTGTCCGATGCCTGCGGGTCTGCCTTGCCAAGCTGGGCGGCGAGCTTGTCGATGAACGCCCGCTCCGCGTTGATCGGGTAGAGCTTCTTGTAATTCTTCCAGGCCTTCGGCTGGGTCGTTTTGATGTATTCGAGGCAGTCCGGGATGTAGAGCGCCAGCTCGCGGTTGTAGCTCGCGGGGTCGCCGAGCTTCCAGCCGCCTTCGACCATCTGGACGATGATGTCCTGCTGGAAGGCGGCTTCTTTAGCGTCGGCGGTCATGCGACCTCCGCTTTCACTTGGGAGTCAGGCGCCTTCCAGCCGCGCACGTCGATCTTTCCAGTTACTGCGGCGGAGATAAGAGCAGTGCGCCGTTCCTGGAGAAGAGCGATGGGCTGCTGAATGTACTCGCGTAGAGCCTTTTCTCGGAGAACCAGTTTCGCAACCGCTTGCTGGGCCTCCAGAGGTGGGACTAGAATTTTTTCTTTCATCAGGCTGTTCATATTGAGCGGTCGATTTCGCCCAGCGGCCCCTCGTGAATTCTCATTCAGCAGGAAGTGTCCGATCTGCGAGGCAAACAATGCCCACAAGAATGCTGTCTCGGTCACACCGGGTTTGCTTCTGACGATCGGGTACCGGTGAGTTGCGACACAGCGGCTCTCTTCCTCGCCTGCTAGAGCAACCGCCCCCTCCCAGGCGAACTGGCCGCTGAGAATCAGGTCGCCTTCCTCAACGTAGAAAAAGTCCGAGTCCCCTAGATCAGAACCAAGGGTCGGGTCTTTGTGGAAGACGCCGCGCCCACGGTTTAGCAGCCCGATCGGGTGGTAGATCTCGCTATCCAGTCTGGTAATTGGCCTACTTACAATCTCCCAGCAGTTCTCCAGGCGAATCTTCTTCGTGCCTTTCTCACTAATGGCAACGTGTAGGAGCCCCTCGCGTTTCTCTTTGAGAAAGTCGATGAGCTGCTGTTGCTTCTCAATCAGCGCGTCAATCTTCGCCGTTTCGTAGTCGAGGAACTCTTGGATTGACTTTCGCTCGGTTTCGGGAGGCACCGGGACCAGGATGGTCTTGAAATCGTCCCAGTAGAGACGCAGGCGAAAGTCAGTGATGCCCCGCGAGTAGCGCCTTAGTTCGGAGATTGCGTTCGGGGTTCGAAGCACTTGTTCGAAGAACGCTGAACAGGCGACGGTCTTCGGCCGGCACACTACATACGCGGGGCTGATTAGGCCGGTTACCTTGGCAGAGCCAAAACCGCCCTGCCATGCACGCATCATGTTGTATGCAAGATCGTTCTCGTGGACGACTTTGTAGAGAGATCTGTCTTTGCTCCTAGCCACCTTTCGGTCAAGCTCGCCGTCGCTCATCTCCGTGTCAGAGATTCCGTCGTGGATTGAAACACTGAGGATTGGGTACTCCTTCTCGGTGTCTGAAGAAGCTCTTGCGTTGCTTTCGGAGAAAAGCAGGCCAAGCCTTTGAACGTCCCAGTGAGCGGGAATGTCTCCGAGCCACTCCACTCCCGAGGATCTGAGTCTTTGGTACTGCGGATATTGCGCTGCCATTACGACTGCACCTTCCGCAGCATCTCCACAATCTCCGCGCTCAGTGCATCTAGCTCCGCATCAATCTCCGCCAACTCGCGCGGCGGCTCGTATTGGTAGAAGTGGCGGTTGAAGGGGATCTCGTAGCCGACGATGCCGATCTGCTCATCTCGTGCGTCGCACTTGTTTGCGTCGATCCAGGCGTCCTTGATGTGGGACGCGACTTCCTTGTTGAAGTAGGCTTCGTTTACGGCATTCACATTCGCGCCACGGGCGGTCTCGGCGGTGAGCGGCACGTTTTCGCTGTCGCGCAGGTTGCTGTCGGGCTGGAATTGAACGACCTTCCCCTGGTAGTCGAAAGCTCCGTACGTGGGGTCAGCCTTCGTCTTCAGCACCTTCTTCACGACGGGCTCGGCGTCGGGGTTGGTCCAGCTCGCGGCCTCTAGGAGCTGTTTCTTTTCCTTGGTATCCAGCTTGATTGCGGCTCCTTGCGACGCGAGAGTCTTCAACGCCTTCTTCAGCTTGCCCTCGAACTGTTTGAAGTCGTCGTGCTGGTCCGCACCGATCACCTCTTGCAACGCTAGCCCTTTCTCCAGGAGCGCCTTCTGTGCCTTCCAGGTCTTCGGAGCTAGCAGCTCCTTCACCTGGGCCTCCTTCAGGGAGGAGAAGTCAGCTTTGACCAGCGCCCGCACTTCCGGCTTGACGTCGGACAGGTCGCCATAGCTCTTGTCGGTCCAGTGCTGCCCGAACTGCTCGTAGACCGCCTGCATCGGTGCGTTCAACCGGCCACTGGCGAAGCGCAGCGCCTCCAGCCGCTCGTCCGTGAACTGCACTGAGAGCCGCAACGGTCGTTCGACCGTGATGCGGCGGTAGCCGAACTCGTGGCTCGCGAAGACCTTGCTGGCGAAGGTGCGCTTCTCGGCCTTCTTTTTGGTCCTCAGTCCGCGACGGGTGTTGGCCTCGCCGGCGTCCTCATCCAGATCGTAGCTCTCCACCGCCTCGAATTGGCCGAAGGTGCGGGTGATCAGGGCGAGCCCTTCGTCACCGATCTCCTGCCGTTTGGAGCCCAGGCTCTTGCGCATCTTTTGGTAGAGATGCACGCCGTTTATGAGCTGCACCTTGCCCTTGCGCTCAGCGCTCTTCTTGTTCGAGAGCACCCAGATGTAGGTCGCGATGCCGGTGTTGTAGAACATGTCAGTCGGCAGCGCGACGATCGCCTCCAGCAGGTCATTCTCCAGGATGTAGCGACGGATCTCGCTCTCCCCGCCGCCGGCGGCGCCGGTGAAGAGTGGCGAGCCGTTAAGGATGATGCCAATGCGTCCTCCGCTCTTCTCGGGCTCGTCGGGGTCGTACTCCCGCATCTTGGAGAGCAGGTGCAACAGGAAAAGGAGCGAGCCATCGCTCACCCGCGGCAGGCCGGGGCCGAACCGGCCGTCGAAGCCTTTCAACTTGTGCTCGTCCTTGATCGCCTTTTCGACCTTCTTCCAGTCCACGCCAAAGGGGGGATTGGAGAGCATGTAGTCGAACCGGTGGCCGACGAGTTGGTCGTCGCTCAGCGTGTTGCCAAGCTTGATGCGGCTGACATCTTGCCCCTTGATCAGCATGTCGCCCTTACAGATGGCGTAGCTCTCGGGGTTGAGCTCCTGGCCGAAGGCGCGCATAACCGCCTTGGGATTCAACTCGTGGACGTACTCCATGCCACTGGAGAGGAAGCCGCCAGTGCCTGCCGTTGGGTCGTAGATAGTGCGGATGATCCCCTCGCCAGTCAGGGCCTCGTCGTCTTCCATGAAGACCAGCGAAGTCGTGAGGCGCACGATGTCGCGCGGCGTGAAGTGTTCTCCCGCCGTCTCATTGGAGCTCTCCGCGAAGCGACGGATGAGCTCCTCGAAGACGAGCCCCATGTCGTGGTTGCTGATGGCCTGCGGGCTCAGATCCGTCTCCGCCACCTCCTTCACCACCTTGAAGAGCAGATTGGCCTCGTGCAGCTTCCGGATGAACTCGTCAAAGCGGAAGTGCTCGAAGATCTCGCGCGCGTCCTTCGAGAAGCTGTCCACGTAGGTGAGCAGATTGCTCCGGATGTCCTTCGTTCCCAGCTTGGAAAGGTCCATCGGCGAGGTGTTGTAGAACGACTGCTTCGCTGCCCGGAGCAGGAACTTCTCGCGCGCCTCCGCCTCGAGCTTCTTCATGCCCTCGAGCTTGGCGACTTCCGCTAGAACATTCGGCTTGCGGGCCTCCAACACGCACTCCAGGCGGCGCAGAATCGTGAACGGGAGGATGATCCGCCCATACTGCGATTGCTTGAAGTCACCGCGGAGAAGGTCGGCGAGAGACCAGATGTAGGCAGCGGTTTGGGAGAAGTTCGTGGTCATGCGGGAGGCGAAGGTTCCTGGTTCAGGCCCAGGCTCTTCCGCCCGGTGCGGCTCCAAGCGCCGACTCTCTTGCTTGATTGGCTCATTGTGGAAGCATTCTAGGACAGGTGTCCGATCCTTCCGGGTTGAGGAGGAGAGACGGGGCGAGGCCTGGAGGCCCTGAACCGCGACCAACCAGTAGCCGGCTGACTATGGCCCCATCCACTCCCACGGGGCTGGCGGGCGCTTCGGTGTCACGCAAAAAGGCGGTCCCGGCACAAGGGACCGCCCAATGTCGAAGCGTGGATTGGGGTAGCCAGTTTGTCGGTAGCTACTTCCCTTTCGCCACCGACGTCCTCTTCGCCTTCGTGAGTGCCACTTCCGCCTGGCCGGCCCCCTCCTCCGTCAGGTGGAACCCCACCAGTCCTTCACCGAAGCCCTCGACATCTGCTCGGCTTGCCGCCACCAGCTTCAGCCCATGGTGTGCAAAGAACCTTCTTGCATCCACCAGCCGGGACCGCCCGTTCGGCTGCTTCCGGAGCTTCAGCGCACCGTGAGCGTCCTTGGGAGCCGGCCGCAGGCCGATGGCCCGGGCCTGCGCGTTGTAGCCGATCTGCACCGCCTCGACACCCTCGCCCAGCAAGGCGACGGCAGCCTCGGTGAGGACGAGTTGACCGCTCCTGCGGACGGTGACTTGGGGAGTAGTGGCTTGGACGGTGGCGGTGCCTTCGAAGAATTCAAACTCTGTGCTCATGGTGAGCCTCCATGTCGTGCGGGCTGAAGTGCCCGCGTGATCGATGGCCCAGTCCTACGGAGGATCACGCCGCCTCGTCAACCAGTCTGTGCGGTGCAAAGTGCTTCCTGTCAGCAACTTGCGTCGGCCTCTTGCCGTTGACAGAGCGCCCCGGCCGGCCTTAGTAGTAATGGCTTCATGCCCGCCCGGAAGCCCAGTTCTCACCGCACCGCGACCCTGATCGCGGACCTCGGGACCGATGAGCGCCCCCGTGAGCGCCTGCTGCAGAACGGCCCGCAGGCCTTGTCGGATTCGGAGTTGGTCGCCGTACTGTTGCGGGGTGGTCGGCCGGGGTGCTCGGTGCTGGAACAGGCGAGGGAGATCCTCGAAGGGGCCGGCGGTTTGGTGGGGTTGGCCTCGGCCTGCCCGCGGAGTCTGTGCTGTGCTGGGATGGGACCCGTCAAGACCGCCGCGCTCCTGGCCTCGGTCGAGATCGCTCGCCGGATGGCCGCGGCTCAGATCCCGGACCGGAAGCCCCTCTCCCGGCCCACCGAAGTGGCCACCTACCTCGATCTCCGCTACGGCCGCCGAGACCAGGAGGTCATGGGAGTGCTGTTTCTGGATGGCCGCAACCGTCTGCTGGCAGAGGAGGAACTCTTCCGCGGCACCCTGTCTCGGTCTACCGCCGATCCACGCACCATCTTGCGACGCGGCTTGGTCCATAACGCCACGGCGTTGATGCTGTTCCACACCCACCCGAGCGGCGACCCTTCCCCAAGCCAGGAAGACATTCACTTCACGCGGCGCATGGCCGATGCCGGAGACTTGATCGGCATCGGTCTGGTCGACCACCTGATCGTCGCTGCCGGCGGCCGCTGGACCAGCATGCGAGCTCAGGGGCTCTGGTGACCATGCCCCTGCCGCCCCTGCGCCTGGGACCGAGGGAGTCGCTCACGCTGAGCGCGACGCGTAGTGAGGTGGACGGCTGGAAAGTGGCAGCGACTGTGGCCGGTCTACCCTTCGCCGAGTGGGCCGTGGAGGCCCTGAACCGAGCGGCAGAGGCAGCAATCTCCGCATGCCTGGATATGGAAGAGGTCCGAGAGGTCCCACAAGGTGAGCTCTCCTCCCTGGAACTCAGCCATACCGAGAGCCCAAGGGCCGCAGAAGAGCCTCACCCACTGCAGGCGATGGCCATCCTTGGCCTGGGCGAGAAGAATCCCCCACAGACCCTCCCAGAGATCCCAGAGCCGGTTCTGGCCGCCCTCGACGCGGTCCGCCGGTCCGGGCTCACCCAGAGAATCGACTGCGAGTCCGTCGCGGCAGTGGCCCGGCAGCTCGGGCATGAAGAAGCCGCCGACTGGATCGAGGAAAACCCAACCGCCTACGCCCGCGCCCTCTTCGCCAGCCTCCGAGAAGAGCACCGGTGAACGATCGCGAAGCACAGAAGGCCCTCGCGGAGATCGCCCTTCAGCTCGTCGGCATCGAAGACCGGTTGCAGCGCATCCATGATGAGTTTCCCCAGGCGCCGAATCAACAGGCGATGTGGGAGCATCGAATCCCGCGCGATGTCGCAAGCGAGATCTACGCCACGATCGAGTGTGTGTTGGTGGATCAGCTCCGGCCGACTATCAAGCAGCTCGAAGCGGCGTCCCAGGTCACGGACACAGATCTTCGACATCGCTTCGACTCAACCATGTAACGGGCCTACTCCCATTGGCGGCCTCTGGCATTGCCTCCGATACCGTGAGGCTGCTCGGATGCGGGGTGTAGCCCGTCGAGCGCTACCTCCGACGACAGTCGTCTCACCTCGAAGGCGACAACAAGAGGCTTCCCCGAAGGCAATACATTGGAGCCTGGCGATCTCAAGGTCGCTACAATGACTGCGTGGCCACGGACTTCCTCTCCCCAACTGCAGTAGGAGACCTTCGCCGGTTCGCAGATGCAGCTGTAAAGCAGCTGCCCATCTTTAGGCTGCCCCGTACTCAGGCCCTACTACACGTTCTTCGGACAGTCCAGAGTCTCCAAGTCTCGAATGAGTTCGGTGCCGCCGTACGCGGGCGCGTCGAGGGCGGCTATGCGGGCATGCGCTACTCACAGGATCTTCTTCGTTGGTTGGTCTTCAAGATTTTCACTTGGTGTCCACCAGGAGGCAAACAAACGCTCACCAGTCCCGACGATGTCAAAGTCGCGCTGGAAGCAGTGACAGATTTCGCGGTCTACTCGCATCTACAGGATGGGATCGTATCTGCCGAGGCAGGCTTCTTTCTTTGCGACATAGACAGCACGAAGCGGATTATTCGGTTCTCTCCGAATCCGAGCATCGAGGCGCAGCAGGCAGAGCGCCAGCTGCGCGAGGAGTTCCAGAGAACCAAGGAGGTTTTCGAACTCCTGCAGGAGGCTGAAGATCTGCCACCGGAGGCCACAAGGGGACTTCTCCGCACGGTGCGATTCGACGCCAACTCCATGACACTTTCCTATCGAGCGACTGGACGCGTCCTTAAGGCCTTCGCTGAGGGCCTTGAGCTATCAGAACCACAGCTCCCACCCACGCTGTCCGTCGGACCCTATTCGCTCGACGACTTTTGGGTTGTGTGGAAACACTTGGCAGCCCACTGTGCAGCTCTTAACTTCTTGCTCGTCCTGGCCTGCAAGGAACTCGAGGGCGAATGGACAGGCCACAATTCGGCAGCACTTGTGCTCCCCAGGGATCGCATCGTTGGCCAGCTTCGGCACCACTACTCGCTGCGATCGCCTGTGGCGCTTGAGGTCCTTCGCGACCTAACATACGACATCGGGGTTAGATGGACTGATGTCATGTATCAGCCCCTGATACCATTGACTTCTCGGGAACTTGTCACGATCCCGGTGCTTGTTCTGGGCAGCAATCCTGAGCGTAATCTCCTCGCAATCATCGACAGTCTGCCGCGAAAAGATCATGAGCTGAAGGATGTTCGGGAGGACCTCATGATCAGGGAGATCGCTCCTCTGTTTGATCCTGAGCGATTTGTCCTGATCGAGAGACTCGAGCTTGGTCCGCGGGCGCAGCGTGAGGGTGAGATCGACCTGCTAGTTCTTGACAAGCGAAGTAATGAGGTCCTCGCTATCTCGCTGAAGTGGTTCTATGGTCCCGACTCCATGCATGAGGTGCGAGTGCACGATGACTGGTTCCGTGAGGGCCTTGCGAAACACGCAACTTGCCTCGAATACCTTCGTGGGCACGCGGAAGAGCTTGCAGAGAAGCGAAGTGACTTAGGGCACCTCAGCACTTCGACTCTCGTGCTCGGAATACTTGTGTCGAAGACATGTGTACCGTCAGAGTTGCTCCGGGACCCGGAAATCCCAGTTGTCACTCAGGAACAGTTTGTGCGCCAGGTAAGAGGGGGGGTGGAGTCGCTTTCAGGTTTTTATCGACAACTGTCGGACAAGCCCGCTCTACCTGACAATGTCGAGTACCGCCAGACCAGTAGAGAACTTGAGTTTGGTGGCTGGACCGTAACTATTCCCCGCACGGAATGGCAACGCTTTCCAATCACTTGACCTGCGCCGCAACCGGGCTGATGCCACGGCCTATTGACCCACCGAATCGAGCGGAGGTCGCCAGGTGCGATCTCCAACAGCTTTCCGAGAATCGCCGCGCGTTGTCCACCTACAAGCAGGGGATGCTGTTGTCGACAGGCGCCTACGGCGGCCAACGCATGAATCTCGCTCACTCTGATAGTGGAATTTCCCTTCCTGGCGGATCGAGCCAATCGTCTGGCAGAACCAGTTGGAGACACTGGGCGAGGGCCATAAGAGCAAGGAGAACATCAACCCGAGTGGCTGGCCTTGCGCCGTGATGGGCGCCCAGATTACGGTAAACTCGAACAATATTCAGCAATGGCTTAAGCCTAGTGATCTCATCTGCTTTCTGCCCCTTACCCTGTAGGGATTGGGTCTTGACAAATAGAGTCTTTCCGGAGAGGTCTACTCCAGCTTCCATGCCGTACGCAGAAAGTATGGCCTCTAGCACTTTTCCCGCAGCAGTCAATGATGCTGAATACGCCTCCTTCTGAAGGCTACTGTGTAGCTCCACGAGGGTAGGCTTGAGCTGTCTCAGTTCGCTATGCCTTCCGATAGAGTCATCTATCATAGTCTTGATTCCGACATAGAGATCTAGGAGGTCATCATCAAATCTGTCGCCAGGGTCACCAAGTGGCGATGGACGACGCAAGCTGATCCTTCTGGGGGCGCGGACAACCGCAAACCACAGAAAAGCGTTTGTCACGGTAAGCAAGGCTGCAAGGTCTCCAGGGAGACCCCTAAGTTCGAAGCTACCTATAATGTAAGTTGTAGGCGAAGAGATTAGGCCGAACACCGCATCTGGCATTGCCAAGATAACTGCTAAGAACTTGGGCACGAGGAGCCCGCCCTTATCCTGCCATAGCGTGATTGTAAGCTTGAGAGGCTCGAGGCCATAAAAGGCGTAGCCTCTGCGTTGATTCTCCACCAGCATGACTAAAGAACTAAACTGTGCCAGCGCACCACAAGATCGCCAAACTAGAACCCTTCGCCAAATCGTCATGGTGTACTGCCCTAAAGGCTCTCGGCTGATCGTTTGGTAATGCCAAGAGTCCCGACGAGGAGCGATCCATAGGCAGCATCGCCAGCGGACGCCGTTGGGAGATATAGGTCGTCTAAAAGGCTAAGCGACAGTTCCCATAGTTGTCTATAGGCGGGATCGGTCTTCGCGCCCTCCGCCTGTGCGAGTTTCCAGAGATCTTCAAACGAAGGCGCCTGAGACCCCTCTGGTCTTTTCTTAATCCCGAGCGACAAAATCAAGTGCAACCTGAGCAAGTGCTGACTTAGTGAGATCGATGCGAGTTTCCCCTCTCGCTCGATGGAGCTTGCGATTTCGTCGCACAACCAGGCGAGGGATCCTTGTAGGTGAGATAATCCACCCGCGGCGATTAGGCGTTTAGAGAGTTCCTTGAATTCGCTCGCGGTGGAGGAGGTTAGGTTCTCTAGTAGTTTTTGGGTCGGCGGATTCTGCCACTGCAAGATTGCGTATGCTCCGATTGCGTTGGCTGCAACGACAAAATCTCGAAGTGCGACCGATTCATGGAGGCGACTGACGACGAAGATTGAAGGTGACAGGATGACCTGAACCACCGCCTCAAATGCGGCGACAGGGATCGAAACCATCTTCAGGACCACCAGTGAGTGCTGGCTTTGCCAGAGCGATCTAGTGAAGTCGAAAGTCTCAACCCCATAAATCGCATTGTGCGAGAACCAGTTATAGGCTGCGAGGGCCGTCAAGAATAACCAGAGTCCAGACTTCCAAAGGTCACCGGTCTTCGGCATAGGCTGTTCCTTTCACTTCCTCATCGGCACTGATAATTGAAGAGTGAGCTACCGCAGCTCTCGCTTCGTGCACTGCTGGAGCTGCCCGTCGAGCTCACGATGACCGCACTAACCGGCGTCTCTTGACGCGCATGATGTTGCGCATAAGAACACTTACATTCTTTTGCAAAACAATAAACGTGAAAAGCATATAGTATCCTGTGTCTGTCTTATCCGTGTCACCTTTCCTAACAGCTCCAGAATCCCCCTGGTCTCATACACCGACCGCTCTGGCTCCATCCCCACCATCGCCCGCCCAATTGCCATGACCAACGCTACGGCCCCATCGATCGCAGTACCGGTTGCTCTCCGTGGGCGATCGCTCGCCCAGCATCAGCTTCTCCAGCTCCTTAGTCGGCGTGCGGCGGAGGTCTTCGAGCTTGACGCAGACACCGAAGCTGGGATTGGCCTTGGCCCCGGCGGTCTCGTCCGTCCAGTCGTCGCCCTCGTCGAGACAGGCGATGTAGCCGAGGAGGGAATCGTCGTCGAGCAGGCCTTCGAGCACCTTCTGCATGTACTCGTGTAGCTCCCAGCAGATGGAATGGCGATCGAAGCCGGCCGTGGTGATGGCGAAGAGCAACGGCTGCCGGCGAGAGCCGGTGGCGGTTTCGAGCACGTCCCAGACCTCGCGGTTTCGGTGGGCGTGGAGCTCGTCGACGATCGCTCCGTGGACATTGAGGCCGTCCATGAAGTCGGCGTCGGCGCCCAGCGGCTCAAACTTCGACGACGTACTGAGGACGTGGAGGTTGTCGCGGAAAATCCCGATGTGCCGCCTGAGGGATGGCGAGGCGGTCACCATGCGAGCGGCTTCACTGCGGGTGATGCGGGCCTGGTCTCGCTTGGTGGCTGCGGTGTAGACCTCGGCACCGGGTTCGCCATCGGCACAGAAGAGGTTGAGGCCGATGTCGGCGGCAAGCGTCGACTTGCCGCACTTTCTGCGGTGATCCATTCACCTCTGCGCCCAACGATACCGAGAGCCCAAGGGCCGTGGACAGGCATCACTCACTGCAGGGCCATGGCCGTGCTTGGCCTGGGCGAGAAGAATCCCCCACAGGCCCTCCCAGAGATCCCTTACCGGGTTCTGGCGGCCATCCACAGATCCGGGGCCACCCAGAGAATCGACCGTGAGTCCGTGGCAGCAGTGGACCGCCGCTCCTACGGTCAACGAAAGCGAGGCTCGATCCCGTTGCTCCCTCGCCATCACATCTCGCGAGCGTTATCCGGCGCCGTACCCCCAGCGCTTCCGGGACACGGCGCAGTCGCTCGATTTCCCGCCTCTCCTGGTTGACGACCGGCGCCGAGGTCCCGTAGCCACTGGCCTCCCAATGACGACCACGGAGGAGGCCACATCATGCTGTACGAGACGGACGCTGGGGACCTCATTGACTTCGCCCGCCGCTGGGCCGCCCTTGGCGACGCCATCGCCGAACAGGTGGCCCAGGTGGTGGACGACCCTCGGGCCGCCGCCGGCCAGGGGCGCGCCGACCTGGAGGTCACCCCCAACGCCATCGAGCTGGCCTGTGAGCAGATCGGCGACCTGAACGAGGGCATCGACGCAGCGATCACCGAGTACTTCGACCTCCTCACGGAGGTGAAGTCGTGACCCTGCCTCACCCCGCCGATGCCGACAATCCGGCCGCCGTCTACCGCGACTCGCTCAGCCGCGGCAGCTACTGGGCGGTCCATCACTCCCTGCAAACCGTCGCCGGGCTGCTGGGAAGTGAGGACCCTTGGAGCTATCCGTGGCATGAACTTCGTTATCGAGACACCGCTCGCATCCGGGCGCGGCTCGTCGAGAGCTACGCCCCGGCCACGGTCAACAAGGTGCTCTCCGCCTTGCGCGGCGTGTTGAAGACCTGCTGGCGGCTCGGCCTGGTGGACTCCGAGACCTATGCGAGAGCGGCCGATGTGAGCAACGTGCGAGCGAGGGTCCTGCCGGCGGGTCAAGGGCTTGGGTGCGAACAGGTCGAAAAGCTCCTCGCGACCTGCGTGGCCGATCCGTCACCGGCAGGTCGGCGAGACGCGGCAATCTTTGCCGTTCTCTATGGCGGCGGTCTACGTCGCGCGGAACTCTGCGGACTCGACCTCGAAGATTTCGGCAAGGACGGCTGCCGGCTCACGATTCGATCTGGCAAAGGGCGCCAGGATCGGCGAATCTTCTTGCACGAAGACTCTTGCCAACTGATCCGGACTTGGATTGCCACTCGGGGAGAATCGGGCGGGCCGTTGTTCTGTCCGGTGAGCGCTGCCGGAACGCTCCGCCTCACCCGCCTGCGAGGCGAGGCCGTTCGCTTCATCCTGCAGAAGCGCCAACGTCAGGCAGGTCTCGACGGGCTCACACCTCATGACTTCCGGCGGGCCTTTGTCTCCCGACTCCTCGACGCTGGGGTCGATGTCTTCACGGTCCAGAAACTGGCCGGCCATGCCGACGCCAAGACCACGGCGCGTTATGACCGGAGGGGAGATGCGGCCCGTCGAGCGGCAGCAGCCAGCCTCACACTCTACTAGCTTGGTCGTCGTCAGAGGCCGTTAAAGATGTCGCCACGAAAAAGGCGGTCGTAGAGTTCATCAAGTTCCGCTCCGGGCATTGGGGGCAGCCGTACCGGCGAACGGGGCTCTGAATCACTCACAGGCTGTCTCATATCGACATGAACCGCCAATCCCAGTGCACTCACCAGATCATCACGCGGCCCCACCGCGAAGAAGTCAGGATCTGCGCTTGCTCGATGAGCGAGCCTAGGGGAGAAATCCAGGATCTCCTCCACTAGCTTCTTTGCATCCGGAAGAGCGGCCGGCAGGCGAATGCGGCCCTCTTGTAGAAAGACCTTGAGTCGAGATACCAGCCAAGCTTTTCCAAAGGAAATCCCCTCCTCGTCCGTGCTCGGTTTGACTTGACCCATAGTCATGAAGACCGGTTGAATTCCGGAAGTACTGGAAGATTGCCGAATGGAATTCACTACAGGCATCCCGATCTCGGTGGCATTCATGTAGATGTGGCAACCTTCGATGCCAAAAGTATCGAACTTGGCTCCCATCTCGATCAAGCGTTGCCCGACTTCCCGGTAGGCACGGTAAGGTATCCGCTCAAGGTGGCGGATGTTGAAGAGGAGTCCGTTCTCATTCCAATCTGGTGCGGCTATGCAGAAAGTGGTGAACTTCGGTCGAATCTCAATGGCGATGCTTACGATCATCAGAGGCCACCGCTTGGGAAACCGTCAAGGAGTGAATGGAGGCTGGGGCAGTTCATTGGCCCATTCTAGAACGCGGCAGAGTTCGTTGGTTGAGAGCGCAAGCAAGATAGGGCAGATCGTGCAAACCCCACGCTTGGCGTCTTGGGTGGGCGCAGTGGAACTGGGCACTCAACGCTGGGCCTCATTCGTTTGCCAAGCAGGAAAGGTGCTGATGGAGAGCTACCCGTAAGGCCGCGAACTCCAGAAAGGCGGGGTCCAGATCAGTCGCTCCTGAAACGCAGTGATCCCGGTTGTCACTTGCTAGAACCCACATTCTAGCAAGGAAGTGGCAAGAATCTGAGCCCTTGGGTAGGTGCAGGACTGCCAAAGAAACCGTTGGGTCTTCCGCTTCTTGTGTGGGTTCGCCCAGAGGCTGGGTAGGGATGGAGACCCCGGTGGCCGGCGCCCCCTCGCGCCAGCCGAAACCGCCTTCCGTCGCAGACTTCGCGCTGCTGCGAGGCCTCGAAGGGCGATCTGCCCACCTGTCCGCGCGACCCGCTATGGGCTGGGAGCGCGCCTACCTCCGACACGCCTTTCCCCGCCCAGCTCGCGCTCTCCACGACCAGGTACCCACACAAAGTGCGGACGCGCCAAACCGTTAGGTAAGAAATAGAAACCGCCAGTGTGTCTTGCTCGGGGTTTCTGGTACCGGGGATACTGTTAGGGATTCCACGATCCCAAGGAGGAGCCGAGATGGGCAAGCGAAGTCAACTGTCGATCCAGGAGCGCGAGGAAGTGGTGCTGCGGAGGAGCCGGTAGCGGCTCTTGCGAGGCGCTACCAGGTCAGCGAGCAGACGCTGTACCGCTGGCGTGATGACTTCCTGGCAGGGGGGCGCCAGGCTCTCGGGCAGAAGCCCGGAGGCCAATCTCAGGAAGCGCAGAGGCGGATCGCCAAGCTGGAGAAGGAGGTGGCCAATCGGGCGCAGGTGATCGGCGAGCTTTCGCTGGCCAATGGCCTTTTAAAAAAACTTCAGGCGTCCCCCGACTGAGCCTGGAGAGCCGTGAAATGGTCCGAAGGCACGTCCTCGAGAGTCCCCCCGCTCGGCTGACGCCGGTCGTCCGGGAGATGGGATGGGCGACTTCCAGTTTCTTTCGAACCCCGAAGGCCGCCAGGAAGCGTCCCGGGCCGAAGCCGCGTCCCCTGGATCCGGCCAAGGCTCAGGCGGTACGCGAAACCGCGTGCGCCTATCCCTGGTGGGGCTACAAACGCCTTGCCGTGATCTGCCGTCGCTCGGGCCTGGAGGTGTCGAATCGGTTTGTCTACCGAGTGCTCAAAGGCCATGAATGATTAAGGTCGCGGCAAGTACCTGACAGCTCGTCTTGTGTCGTCGCGCTTTCGATACCCCGACCCGCACTGGCCTTTGGCCGTCTAACGCTTCATATAGTAACTCTCCCAAAAAGAAAGTGGCAGCTCACAATTGAAAATGCGCTCTGCCACGTCAGAATCCGCGAGAAACGAGGCCATGAACATCGAGCGCGACATGACCACGAGAGTTTGGGGGTCTAGAATCTGCGGTGTTTCTTTGGAGAGTTCTAGGGCGACGTCTATCTTCCCTCCCTTAGCTAGCTCCCATATGACATGTCTCCGCAAGAGAGCGAATCTCCTGCCCTGTCTGACCTCTTGGAGGCACTTCCGGAGTCTGCTGACATACTCTTCGTAGCTCTCTCGCATAAGGAGTGCCCTGAAAACACCGGCCAATTCAGTTGTCAGCTTTAGTTTGCTAGCCTTGTCAGTAATGATCTCGTCCAGGAGTACGCGCGCATTATCAAACAGCTCACAGTAGCCCATGTAGCGGCCAATCGTGCAAAGAGCATCTTCCTGCGCCCTTCCTCCTAGATAGCGGCGGGCCCTATCCGTCAAGACGGAAAACGAGCGCTGCAGATCCGCAGTCTGATCAGGGTTCACGTTCCTTGGGCAAAGGTAATTGTACCGCGGACCCTTCTTGGAGAACTCGCTCCAAGCATTGTATAGAGTTGGGTTCAACTCCCATATGGCATGCGATACTCCTGCCTCGCCCTTAGCACCTTCAACCAAGTCTGCGAATCTCGCAATGGTCTCCCTCGCTTCCACGGGATTTGGATTTTTCACCTCAAGGTCTGAAATCACGATCTTTAGATACTCATAACGCCGTTCAGCGTCCTCAGTCAACGACGCTATGACATCGCCGAACGTCCTTATCTCTTCCCGAAAAGACGGGAATAGAAAGACCATAGCCTTCACAAAAGGGTTGCGAATTCTGGAAAGCCTTCTGCTTGCCATCTGATGGAGACCTTCCGCCGAGGGCTCCGATAGAGTGAACAAATCCTCATACGATAGTTTTGATTTTAGCACCTAGAGTGCCCCTTTCCCGTATCTTGGGAAGACCGGTGTTGGACCGCGAGAAGGCTGAAAGGCAAGGCATCCCTTGTCGGAAGGGACATTCTTGTGGGCAGGTTCGTTGAAGCCTAATCTGTAGGATCTGTCCCGTCTTCGGCACGATTGTGCAGATTGCCGCACAACTCCAGCGTGGTCGCCTCCAGGGCGGCCTTGCTGTTCAAGGCAAGGCGGTAGCACCAGTCCTCCCTGCGTTGCTGCTTCGTGAAAGGATTTCTTTACCACAAGGACCCGTAGAAATAGGCGGTCTCGTACATCCTTTGTGAGCGAACGGCCCAGGTGCGGCGGTCCATCCTGTTGGACTGCAGAATGAACGTGCGCTCCACGGCCGGGCCCATCGGCCCGATCTCCATGCGCGTCGCAGACTCGCCGCCTCCGTCACCTTCAGGCAAGTCCACTCGATAGTCCATGTCAGCGCGCACGGTCTCGGCAGCTATTTGACCAAAGTTCTTGGCTGTGATCTTGAGCTGAACAAAGCTGCTGGCTCCGAGAGGCTTCACTAGCTCGGCATGGACAACCTGAACGTACGGCCGTAGTTGCTCGGCGATCAACTCCCTCTGAAGTCGTCCGTCACGCCAGGTGAGGCCACTAACGACGAACGCGAGGATGGCTATGACGAGGCTGACGACTTCGAGTTTCGCACGCATACCGGCTCCAAGGGCAGACGACTCGATGCCGGCTATTCAGGTCGAGAGGATGGCGCGCCTGAATCCTGTTCGCGAGACGCCATCAGAACCATACACTCTGCTAGGGTTGCCCGATATTCGTTCACCTCGGCTGCTATCAGCATAGCCTGCATCTCTGGGGACTGGTGCTCGGCGGTTGCCCTGAGGCTGTCTCTGCCAATCTGTTGCATCCCAACTGAACCACCCAGAAAACGTCCCCGCGTTCTACAGGCTCGAAGCTCTTTGCTGCGTGCTCGCAGGAGGTCTAGCATCGTTGCCGCCTGCTCGTAGTCCGCACGAAGCTCGCCAGTAGCGATTCCTAAGCTATAGGTGGCAGCAGCACGAAGCAGGTCAGGCTTGCCCTGTCCCTCCATCTCATCGAGAAGCTGCGTGGTCAGCCGGCATTGTTCGAGGAGCCTGCTCGTCGCATCCATCTGGCAGATGATCTCTGCCGTTATCCTTCCCGCATCGTTTTTGAGTTCCCTTTCCTCTTGCTCCTTCTTCGCCTCCAAGGCGGCGCTTAGGACCTTCGCCGCCGCCCTTGTGCCACCTCCCGGGTTTCTCCTCTCGGGCGGTGCGCCGGAGCGATTGCAGGAGCCAAGAGAGACGACTGTTACCAGTGCTAAGGAAATCCCGACCGCAATGTTTGTCACTCTATCGTCCATCTCTCGGCCGCATCTCGCTATTAAGGCTGACACACTCAACGCCGAAGCCATCGTGCTTGCAGTAGATCCGGGCGCTCGGAACCCGGGGTGGATCATTGCTAGCCACCAGAATCGGACTTCTAGCAATTGGACGGACCGCCTGGGCCGGTCTGAACCGGATCAAACGAACCACACACCCTCTGACCTTAGCTCTTCGCTGAAGATGAGTTTGCGTTAGGCGACTCTTAATAGTCAAATCGCCATGGATGGTTGAAAGCGAAGGAGCTGTGTTTTTGTCAGGCTCGAACCGAGCCAGATTAGACGAACTACCGCAGTCTCATGTTCCCGCTACGATGCCCGCCCACGTCATCCTGAACCGCCATGCCGAGAGCGGTAACGAGTTCGTCCCGCTTCCCTACCCGGAAGGCTCCTTCCCGCTGATTGGCGTTCTCAACCAGCCTGACCTCGTAGTCCAGGAGGTCGTCGGCTAGGGTGCGGGCCTCTTGCATTGCGGGCAAGTGAATGCGGTTGGACTGGAGCAGAGCCTGGAGGCGTGTGACGAGGAAGGCCTTTCCGAGGGTGACCTTCAAGCTTTCCCGTTCGCGCCGGTCGCCATGGTTGAAGTAGACCGCGATGGGCTGACGAGCCTTCCACTTCTCCCGGATCAGTTCGAGGATTGGATCGCCTTTCCCGGTCACATTGACGTAGAGCGTAGGGTCGCTCTCACCTTTCAGTGCAATCCTTCGAGCTTTTTCCGCAACGAGGTCGGCAATCGCTGGGAACGACGTTCCGGGTTTGATCCTCTCAAGGTGGCGGACGAGGAAGTGGATCTCGCTGGCTTCAGAGGTTGGGCTCACGTATCGCTTTTCCATCTCGACCACGGCCAGTCCTGACGGATGACTGCGTGAGCCCACATCCAAGCCCATCAAGATCTGACTACCTCCTCGCTGGACCATGGCCCTCAAGCTCCCAAGACTGATGCCGAAGCCGAATCGAAGTGACGCAGGCCTGGATCATCGCCCTGGACGGCAAGCCCCAGTGCGGTGACCAGATCATCGTGAGTCCCTGTGCGGAAAGCTCCGTAGCGGTCTTTACCCTGTTCGTCGACTCGGATTTCGTAGTCGAGAAGTTCCTCAGCCAGTGCCCGAGCCTCAAGGGTCGGGGGTAAATGAATGCGGCCGGCCTGGAGGAGAGCTTGCAACCTGGAAACGAGATGAGCTTTGCCCAGGGTTACTCTCTGTCCGTCCACCCGGCGGCGATCACCGTGGGTGAAATACACCGCGTAGAGATCCCCGTGGAGCCACCCCTCACTGACCAGATCCACGACGGGTTTGCCAACACCCGTCGCATCGAGAAAGAC
This sequence comes from Acidobacteriota bacterium, assembly GCA_039030395.1. NCBI lineage: Bacteria > Pseudomonadati > Acidobacteriota > Acidobacteriota bacterium. The sequence continues at coordinate 9,602 of JBCCEF010000006.1, read as the reverse complement.
GATAGGAAAAGCATTGCTTCGCGCTTGAGCCTTCTCGGCCACTTCGGCGATCCGCCTTGCAACCTCCGGGTAGGGAGTTCCCAGGGGAAGGCGATGGAGGTAGCGAATCACGAAGTGAGTGTCGCCACTTTGGTGAGCGCTCTGACGCTGGTCCGTTTCGGCCACGGCGATGGCCGTGGGGTCGCGTTTTTGCCCGATGTCCACTCCGATGAATAGAGCCATTCGCTAACGTCCTCAGATGCCGTAGAAGCACGCGCCGGGGTAGACGCTCACCCGTGGCTCGACCTGAGCGGCCAGTCCGAGTGCAGTGACGAGATGATCCCTTCGACCGACCCTGAAGGAGGGTGAGAGCGCGTTGCGTTCAGGATGGACTTGCAACTCGAAGTCAAGCAGGTCGCTGGCCAGGGCTTTCGCCTCCGGCGTATTGGGTAGGTGTAGCCTCTCGGTCTGGAGGAGCGTCAGGAGTTGGCTCACGAGGAAGGCTTTTCCTAACGTGAGAGTGCGGGAAGACCTGTCTTCGTCTCGTCGATCACCTCCGTTGAAGTAGACGGACCAGAAGCTTTGCGCCGCGCGCGCTTCACCCTTCAGCACTCGAACGACAGGCTCACCGAGACCGGTGGCGTCAACGAAGACGGCGGGTTGGCGCTCGGTCTGCTCGGCGACCTTCTGACAGACCACCGCCAAGCGCTGGGCCACCTCAGGGTAGCGAAAGCCGACTGGAAGGGACTCGAGAAATCTGACGCCGTAGTGCCACTCGTTGTCACGCCGTTCGATCTCGGCGACCGCGATGGCTGATCTTTCCTGGCGCCGCCCAACCCGAACGCCGATTACTGGTAGCAACGATTACTCCCGTTTCTCACAGGTCCCATGCCTCAAGGTCCTCACTGAATGCCCGTTCGACATCTTCGCGCGAGAACGGCTGGTTCTCGGCTTCGGCGAAGAGACAGCCGTATTCTTGCTCGAACCACCATTCGCCCATGGCGAGACGCTCTTCCTCCAGAAATTCTGGAGAGATTCGAGGGCACTCGGAGGCCGGGACTTCGTAGCGTTCCCACGGTTCGTCGGATCGCCAAGCGTCGTACCACCAGCCACGGGTGCCGAAGGGTGTGGACAGGCAGATGAGGCGCCCACCGGAGACGGCGAGCATGGGCCGCACGGCGAAATACAGATCGTCCGGCACTCGGGCGGCCTCGTCGATGGCGAGCAGCCGCACTCCGGAGTAGCCACGAATCGTCGAACTGGTGCCGGGTAAAGAGACCACCCGCGAGCCATTCTCGACTTCTAGTCGGAGGGCCGACTCGGACTCGGCCGGGATGGGTCGGTCTAGGGTCTGGTAGAGCCCGAGGGCCTTGCGGAAGAGTTCCTGAGATTGCCGCAAGGAGGGCGAGAGCAGCAACACCAAGGCATCCGCCTCATAGAGCGCCGTGTGGACGGCGAGCAGAGCCGTCACGGTGGACTTGCCGGATTGACGGGAGCAGTTGAGGAGGATTCGTGGTGAGGTGCTCTTGAGAACTTGCGCCTGCCAGTTGTCCGGTTCGATGCCGGCGCCTCGGGCGAGGTCGATACAGTCTCGCCGCCGTCGCTTGAGTTCATCCCTGCGTGCCTCGACTAGCACTTGCAGGTACCCCACAGCCAGCTCCCGCTCCCGAGCCGGTAGTCGCAGGATGCGCTGCGCAAGTGGAGCCGAACGCAGCTTCACGAGCCGTCCTCGGCCGCTGCCTCTACGGCATCGTCGAGATCTTCTGGGGAGACTCCCAACAGGGATGCGAGAGCGGTCCGCGGTTCGACATCAACGCTCAGCCGATCCCGACGGCCCCAGCGCTGGGGGAACTTTCGTTCGAGGAAGGTCATGCCGGCGGCCCAGTTGTCCTCCATGTGCTTCTGCACGATGGCAACGGCTCGCACCTCGGCCTCGCTTTCGGCTCTTTTTACGGCCTCCAGAAACTCCCGATATGCCCCGCTCTTGGCCTCGCGTCCCTTGGCGAGCCACGCATAGAACGTGGACTCGCCGATGCCCGCGTAAGCTGCCGCCACCGCGGCGTAGTTGCCAGCACGGATGGCGGAGACGACCTTCTCCTGCACCTCGGGAGTGAGTTTCGACCGACGGCCGGGCTTGCGTATCTTAGCCATCGGTAGCCTCGGAGGCATGGAGCGAACGGGTCGGAGTTGAACCGCCCTTTCCCGCTTGGGCAGCGGGTGTGTCACCGGTGTCACTTCGTTCGCGTTGGGGGTAAGGCAAGGCGCTCTTCTCGAGTTCTCGCCGGAGTTTCTTGCGCAGCGGCATCACATACCGCAGCTTGGGTGCCATCTCGACCCGTTCCGCCTTCGGATCCACATGGTCGCGCAGCCAGCCGATTGACTGACCGCCTCGGCCGTAACGGTCATAGACCGTCCTTGGGTGGACGATCACTCCGAGGATGCGGAAGTAGCTCTGCTCGGAAGCGCCGAGGTAGAGCCACCCGCCGGCTTGGTAGAGAGTCCCGATGTGACCCTCTCCGAGATCCGCGAAGGAAACGACAATCTCGAGTCCCGGGGACTGACGGCGCAGCAGTTTGAGGCTGACGGAAACGACTTGGGAAGTGGGATGTTTGCGGGCGGGTGCCAGAGCCACGCGCACCAGCTCACAGGCCTGCGTGGGTGCGAGGCCGAACTGAGAGGCCAGGTGGCGATTGGCGCCGACACCGAAGAGCACCACCCCGACGAACTGTGCATCCTCCCAAACGCCGATCCGAACGAGCTTGCTCTTGGGCATCCGCCGGCTGTAGTGCCAGCGCATCACCGCGTGCTTGGCGGCTTCGTGGGAGCAGAAGGCGAGATGGAGCCCTCGCGGCAGAATATCGGTCAAGGCCGGAACTCCTCGCCGCAATGCGGACACGTCACTTTCTTCTTCTCGTCGAGTCGTGATTGTTCGCTGCCGGCGACGGGCGAGAAGTCGGGCCCACGGACGAGGCTTTCCAGATCCGTTGGACCGAGACTCGCGAGGAGCGGGCCGGCATCCGGAGTCGTTCGCAGGAGGTCCTGCAAGGCTTCTTCGTCCCAGATTTGCACGAGATCCTCGATCCCCAGGCCGCCGCCCAAGAGCGTCAGGTGGTTGTGGTCGATGGCAAACGCCACGGCCGCAGCGCGGCTCTCGGCATCGACGCCGAAGATCACCGGCACGGCCCACTCGTCCTCGTCGAGCAGCCCGACGCCCCGCGGCGGCTCTTTTCCGGCTGCGCGCATCCGCTCCAGGGCCTCGGTCCGGCCGTTGCCGTAGACCAAGGCACCCAATGTGCTGTCGAACTTCGGGGGATCGCCAAAGCCGTGGGTCTCGATCGAGCGCACCAGGGCTTCGAGGTCGTGCTTCTTGGGATTGTCGTCCCAGCGTCGAGCTTGGGCGAGCGGGACGTAGCGTAGTTCGAGCTTCTCTTCGGCCACCTCTAGTTACCCCCCAGAGGAGTCATGGCACAGCTTCGAGATCTTCCCGCGGGCCAGACTTCCGATGGCAAGAGGAACGTGAGGGTTGAAGGAGTCGAAACCAGGGCGATGGCGACCCGGTCGGCGAAGACTTGCTCCAAAATGCCGGGACCTTCCACCGAGTCGACCCGTTGGCCCAGGAAAGGAAACAAGCGAGCGTAGGGCCCACCGAAACGCCGCTCCGCATCGAGGGACTCGGCCGGCCAGTGCCGAGACGCCGACAGCTCGGAAATCAGCTCGGACTTGTGGCTGACGAGCTCTTGGCGGAGTTCGGGAGTCACCACACCCGGTGGCGCTTCGATCCGCAGGCGGTCCCCCACCACAGCCAGAGCGGCCCCGGACCGCCTCATCGTCTCGAGGAGTTCCTGTGCGGTCATAGCTCGAAGACCTCCCGATCTCCAGCGGGATGGGAGTCCCTTCCGAGTTCACCCGGAACACTCGGAACAAAGCCCGCGGGCAAGGGGCTTTTCAGCGATTCGCGAGCTGGAACAGAATCCTCGGTGTTCCGGGTTACCGAGGCGCGAAAAGCACCGTCGTTATTGCGTTGTTCCGAGTGTTCCGGCTCGGTATGGGGTTCGGAGGAGCCAGGGAGGTACCGAGCAAAGGCGTCGGCGAAGTCCGCGGCTCGGTAACCCTGTCGGGTCTCCTGTCCGATGCGGATCTTTCTTGGCCTCACGCCGAAGGGCTTGAGTAGTCGCGCCAGGCCAATGGCCGTCATGGCCTTGCCCCGCTTCCATTCGCCCCAGGGTCGGGACTCCAGGGTGACGAGATCGGCGAGAAGACTTTCCGAGAAGAGCTGATCGGCGGCACGGGAGGCAAATAGCCGGTTGATGTCCACGAGGAGTTGGACCCGGATGGAGGAGTCGTCATCGCCTCCGAGGGTCAAGGCGTGAGCTGCGCTCCGTGCCTTCTCGGGCCAGTGACCTGCCGCGTCGTTGGCGATGGCCAGCAGCGGCCGCCAGTTGTCCGCGGCCCGGTCGTGCAACTCGGTCGGCACCCGCGGCTCGGCGCCCACTAGGGCTTCGTGGCGATCCAGTGCCCAGCGCGTTGCCTTCTGCCGTAGCTGCAGAAACTCCTCAAGGCGATCCAGCCGGAGCCGTTCGACCGTCTCGCCGGGAGCCTTGCGTTTCATCGGTACAAGGATGGATCGATCCTCTAGCGTCGACGGCAGGCGGCCGATCATTGCGAGGGCCTTGGGACCCCAGGTACTGAACGTGCGTGCCTCGTGCTGGTCACCTACCGTTCGCACGACAAAGGCCGTCGCACGGGTGTGTCCGCTGTTGAGGATGCCTCGAAGCTCTTCCCGCTCTTTGAGGAAGGTGTCCGCTTCATCAACCAGGAGCGTGGGTTCGTAGGCTTCCACGGCGCGGAAGAGCGCTGCCGGCGAGATGTTCGAGGCGGGTAGGGGCCGCCGCACCAGATTGCTCAACAGCGTGACGAGAGTCGTCTTGCCGCAGCGCTTCTCGGGGGAAGTCAAGGCGAGCAGGGGCGACACGGGAAAGGCGTCGAAGCAGTAAGTGAACAGGGTCCAGAGTGCGAGCGCCACGGCCGCACCTGGAGCGAGCACCGTGTAGCGTTCGAACGTCGCTTCGAGTTCCGCCAGGAGTGCGCCACCTTCGACCGCTTCAGGCCACGGCTCGAACTCCGCGAAGACCAGCGATCGCCCGGGGCCGCCTCCCGCATCCGGCAGATGGCTCACCTTCATTGCGGCATCGACCAGGCGTCCCGGCGCCTTCGTCTTGTCCTTCAGTGCAGAGACCGCGCGCTCTCGGAGAAGTTCACGATCTAGTGGGTCGAGACTGGGAGCTATCTTCCCGAGTTCCCGCAGGTGAGGCTCAAGGTCTGCATCGTCGGCCAGGCCGGCAATCGATTGAAAGAGTGCCTCGACTCGAGATTCCGAGGAGGCTTTTCCGCTCTCGTGCGGCTCTGACCCACCGGTGAATTCAGGAACCGAGTCCGCCCATTCCAGGAGCTGTGCGCGAAGGCTTGCGGACTCAAAGCCTCGACAGGTCCCCTCTTCGATCCAGTCCGACAGGTCGTTGATACCGTTGCCGGGAAGCTCGCCCAGCCGCACGGAACCTGCGATCGTAAATAAAGAAATCGCCACCGCTTCGGCATGCCGCCGCCCTGGTTCATCTCGATCCGCCACCACCAGGACGGGCAAATCCCGAAGCTGTTGGGAGTACTCGTCCCGCCAGGAGCCGGCGCCCTCGGGGTTGCACACGGCCACCAGGCCGAGGCTCTTGGCGCGCTCCGCGTCTTTCTCGCCCTCTACGACCAGAACGACACCTTCGTTCGACCGTGCGTTGAGAAGATCCTCGGACCGGAAGAGCACCTTCGGATTGCCGTCTCCCTTGGCTGAGACCCACCCACCTTGTCCGTCCGGTCGTTCCCAGGTGAAGCTCTTTGGGCGCCCGTTGAAGCCGGGCTCCCAACGAACTTTGCGCCGGAGCACGTCGCCGGACTGGGAGCAGTATCCGTAGCACGCGACGCGCTTGGCGGATCGCGGTTTGGAGGGTTTCTCAAACGAGACGCCGAGACTCCTGCAAAGTTCTAGACCACCACCGTCCTTGCCGCAGGCATCGCATCGCCAAACCCCTTTGGTCGGGTGATAGCGGGCCGAGGGATCTGCGTCGCCATTCCGATGTCTTTCTGGAAATGGACACCGGAACCGGATCTCATCGCCCTCTGGACGCCCGCTTCGTCCAAGCACCGTAGTGAGCAGACGACGTTCGATGTCCTCGGCCTCCATTGCGCCGAATCCCAAAGAGGAAGCCCAGGCGCTCGTCATGAAGAGGCCTCGGGCTCACGCGGGGCGCCGAGAGCGGGCCGGCTCTCGATGAACTCGTCAATCTCCTCCGCGAGCCAGCCCACGATGTTGGGGCCAATTCGCCGGCGAGCCGGCACCAGGCCTGCCCGCTCCCACCGCCAGAGTGTTGCGCGGGAGATGTTAAGTCGGTCGAGAACGTCCTTGGTGCGGAGGAGTCGTGGCTGAGTTTGCTCGATCATTCTGTCTCTCGGGCCATTGCAAGTTGCCTCTTCGAGGCGGCTCGAGAATCAGGGTAGACACGGACAAATCATTGAATCAATAGGTTTTGGTGAACCAATTAACCCTCCTATTAGTGGTCCGGCAATAAGCTGCCGAAACCCTGGGGGTTCCGCGGCATCGAACCACAAAACCCGGAATAAGTGGTTCGGCCTGTCTCAGAGGGTGTCGTGCGGTTTAGGGTCCAGCGGTCAGAGATCCCACGGCTCGATGTCCTCGGCGAAGGCCCGCTTAAAGATCTCCTCTCGCTCGGGATCTTGGTTTTTGAGCCTTGATAGGGCCTCAGGGAGCTTACGGCGCAAGCGCCTGCGAGTGTTCTTCTCGTCGAATCCTGGATCGTCTCGGGCTACTTGCCTTACGGCCTCGTCCTCATCGAGACCTTCCTTCAACACCTCCACGAGCCTGTCGATGCGGTCCGAGTCGTCTTCTCCACCCTTGCCTGGAGGGCAGCCTGGGCCACGCGGGAAATGCTCGCGAATGAGATCGGGAAGCTCTTGAAGAACCTCCGCTGGATGTTCGCGGCTAAGAAGGTCGAGAAGTTGCCGGGCTTCTTCTTCGGTGCTTTGCATCGCGGGTCGCTAGAAATCTCTTCGAGTCGAGCTGCTCGCTGGATTCCGATCCAGCGAGTGGGCCGAGGCCTCTGCCTTGGGCTCTAACCCGATACCTGGTAAATCGCCGGCCGGTAGCGCGGTGGCGGGACGGGCTTTCCCGTTTCCTCGGCTGCTTTGAGCCAGGCCGCTTTCGCTCGCTCGACCTCGGAGAGCGCTTCCTCGGCGGTAGCGCCGAAGGCTGAGCAAGCCTCCAGGTCAGGGATGTCCGCGATGTAGCCGCCATCCTCGTCACTGAAGAAGATGTTGATGTGGTAGTCGGTCATGGGCTGTCCTCCAGGGTCAGATTGTACCGCTCGACCAGCTTCAGGAGTTGGCGGAGCTGGTAGGGCTTGGTTTGCCCCTTGACCTCTTGCAGGTTGAGCATCTCGGGAATTCCGGGATGGGAGTAGATGTGGTGACTGCCACTGATCCTCGCCAAGGAGAAGCCAAAGGCCTCGACCAGCCGCTGGACATCGCGAAAGGCGACGTTCTGGAGATCGCCGCGCACGAGCTTGACCAGGAGTTTCCGGGGCTTCATCTGTGCCTCTGCCTAGGCTCACGCGATCCGGACGACGTTGCCTGGTTCGGCCTGTCCGAGGATCCGCTCCAGTCGATCCCCCCACAGAACGAGGGCCTGCCGCTTCTCGGCATCGTAGCTGTGGCGATCGTAGACGGCGGTGACACCGCTCTCTACGTGATTGAGGATCTTGGAGACCACCAGGCGGGAGATCCCAGCGGAAGTCATGAAGCTCGCGGCGGTGCGGCGTAGGTCGTGGCAGACGAAGGAGACGCCGGAATCCTGGGCCACCCTTTCCGCGGCCTTCTGCACGGCTTTGATGTGGGTTCCTGGCCGGCGCTGACTTTCGAAGACCCAAGGACTGTCGCCGGTGATCGAGCGAAGTTCTTCGATCAGTGCCAAAGCCTGGGGCGACAGAGGCACGCGATGGGCGAGTCCGTTTTTCGCCGCGCTGCCGGGGATGGTCCACCAGTCGCCCTCGATGTCCTCCCAACGCATGGTGAGAACCTCGATTCCTCGCTGGGCCGTGAGCAACCGCATCTTGAAGGTGGCGGCCATCACCGGCTCCTGGGTGTCCAGAGTCTGCCAAAGGGTTCGGATCTCTGCCTCGTTCAGGACCCGATCGCGCTGGCGCTCCTTGCCCGGGCGCGGCACGCCGATGGTTGGATTCTGCTCCACAATGTCGCGGCCGATCCCAAAATTGAACATCGTCGAGATCAAAGCCCGCGTCCGGTTCGCCATGATCGGGGCGCCGCGCTCGGCGATCCGGTCGAGCACGAGAATGACATCCCTCCGGCCGATGTCCCGTGCCTTGCGTCCTTTCCAGTGGGGCTTCAGCTCTTTCTCGATCAGGCGCTCGTCCTCTTGCCAGCTGCGCTTCTTGGGTTTCGAGTGCCGCTCCAGGAACTCAGCGGCGAGTTCGTCGAAGGTTTCGGCATGACGTTCGGCCTGCTTCTGAAGGTGGGGATCGTTGCCCAGGGCGACATCGTAGAGCACCGCTTTGGCCCGTTGACGAGCGTCGGCCAGTCCCAGGGCCGGGTAAGGCCCCAGAGTCATTCGCCGCTTGCCGCTCGCGGCGTAGTACATGACGACGAAGCTCTTCCTACCACTCGGGCTCACCCGCACTCCGAAACCGGGCAGGCTCTCGTCCCAATAGTCGACTTGATAGCGCCCTGCCTCGAGGGCCTGGAGCCTGCGATCGGTGAGATGAATCGTGGCCATCGAGAGACCTCCTCGTCGAGCTGGGTCCGGGCCTTCAAGCCCGGATTCTTAGGTACTGTCTAGGTACCATAGGTACTGATTAGGTACTACGCCGACAGCAACTGGGTGAAACACCATGGCCAAGGATGGTACGATCTAACTTCAATCATGTCAACGGTTACAAGGAATCTTGAGGCGAGAGGAGACACGCTGAAATTTGTTGCAACAGCATGTCTGTATGACTACGGATCAGAAGGCTTGGTGTTCGAATCCCTACGGGTGCACCAATTAGGTCCCTCCGAATCAAAGGCATACATTCCTTGGACCAGGAGTGGAACTGATTGCTGGAGTTGGCGAGTCACCCATGAGTCATCATCTCAGCACTGCCTTGAGACTGCTCTGAACGCTCGATCTTTGCCGATCTTGGCCCCAATTCGAAGGCACCCAAGATCTGCCCTGTGGCTCGCCTGAACCACTTCCGGCATGCGTCGCGCCTTGGCCGGGCGGCTTGACTAAGACCCAGACCTCTGCGATCGGCTCGCCCTCCTAGTTCCGTTTGCTGTGCATCGACACGGTAAACCCAGTGGCCGACATCGTCGCTCCAGCAGCGCTATTTGAGGAGATAGCAGTCGACATCTTGGAGCCTACAGATTATCCTGCTCCCCTCCGAGTCTGGTCCACCGATAAGACATCGAGATCGACCGTCGTCGAGGCTGTGGAAACTGTGGGAAACGCGCAGCGTTTTCCAAGTGGCGGTGGGAATCGCAGAGCGATTTCCACGGGCACGGCAGTT